>JAOZSZ010000017.1 GCA_029939385.1 Pontiella sp.
AGGATGAAGGGATAACCGTTAATACGACGGTGGTGTCTTTTTTCCCGCGAATAAGACGAACGGCTTTGTATAGCGGCCAGTGCAAAATGCTGACGGATTCTTCATCGCCTTGGGCGACAGCAATGATCTTATCGCCTGTTTTTAGACGGCCATCTTGGTCGGCGGGTCCGCCGGGAATGATCCGTGCAATCTTTGCCGATCCATCTTCTGGGCGTAGCATGGCACCGATGCCGACGAGTGAGAGTTTCATGTTGATATCAAAATCCTCAACGCTACTGGGCGACATATAATCACTATGTGGATCGTATACTAAGGAGAAGGAGGTCAAGTAACGTTGCAGCAACATCTCTTCATCAAAAGAGTCCATGGTAAGTTGGAATTGTTTGTAGCGCTCAAGGATAAACTCTTCAGGAGAGAGATTCACATCTTCGTCGATTTCATTGGCTTCATCTTCTACATCGATAACAATGTTTGTGGTGATGTTTTCAGCGGAGTCGACGGTGTTTGTGCTTAATTCATCTTTTTCTTCATCGGCATAAACCTGCTTAGAGACGAGCCGTGCAATATATTCATGTTTGATTCGCTTGTGCCATAGCTCGTTCCATTCTGCTTCGTTAACGATCCATGGCGCATCTTCCCGATTCCATAGAAAGGTTTCGTCTTTGTTCGTATCGAAACCTTTTTTTAGAATTTCTTCAGTGAAGGCGATGCGATTTTTGATTCTTTCCATCAAAATATCGAATGCGCGGGTAGCGAAGGAAATATCGCCTTTGCGGAGTGCTTTATCGAGCGTCTTAGATTCTTTATTGAAGGTGTCGATATCGGACTGAAGAAAATAGCTATGCGAAGGATCGAGGGAATGGATGAATAGATTAAAGGCATTCGTGGAAATGTTTTCATCCATGGGTAATTGGTTGAGATGAAAAAGGGGAAGTGAATAGGCTACGGCTCGAGTGATTTTCTTCACATCAAGATCAGTTTTTGCCACCTCGCAACTTCCAATCATTGGAAGTGTAAGAAGCATTATCGATAAAATAATTATTTTAGGTCTCATATATTTCCTCATTAGAAAAGTAGGGCGTTGCACTCTATCGGTCGGAGGGATTCAAAACAAGTCCACTTTTTAGTATAGATTCCGTTCTTTTTGTTTTTAATCGAGCTTCTAATGGTTGTACCTTCATGGGCTCAATACCGATTTAATCTGGAGCATA
This sequence comes from Pontiella sp., assembly GCA_029939385.1. Classification (GTDB taxonomy): domain Bacteria; phylum Verrucomicrobiota; class Kiritimatiellia; order Kiritimatiellales; family Pontiellaceae; genus Pontiella. The sequence continues at coordinate 1,212 of JAOZSZ010000017.1, forward strand.
CGATGACCACAAAGTTGACCGAACGTTTAGAATGGAAAGCCCTAGAGGCACATTATGCGGAGCTAAAAGATCTCCATTTGCGCGATCTATTTACGGACGCTGATCGGGCGTTAAAATTCACATTAACGGCCGAGGAGTTACGACTCGATTATTCCAAGAATCGCATCCATACCGAAACTATGGATTTATTATTTAAACTTGCGGAGTCCGCCGATCTGAAGAAGTGGACCGAATCCATGTTTATGGGTGAAAAAATCAATGCCACTGAAAACCGGTCGGTTTTACATGTTGCATTGCGTTCTCCGAAAGATGCTGTAATTCATGTGGATGGTGAAAATGTGGTTCCCGGAGTTCATGCGGTACTGGATCAAATGGCTTCTTTCTCTGAGCAAGTTCGTTCCGGCGCATGGAAGGGCTATACCGGAAAGAAAATTAAAAACATTGTTAATATAGGTATTGGCGGTTCCGACCTTGGCCCGGTCATGGCCTGCGAAGCACTCAAAAGCTACGCTCTTCGTGATCTTAATCTAGTCTTTGTTTCCAATGTCGATGGCACACATATTGTAGAAGCGCTGCAAGGATTGAACGCCGACGAAACCCTCTTTATTGTGGCCTCGAAAACGTTTACTACCCAGGAGACGATGACCAATGCATATTCCGCGCGCGATTGGTGTCTTGAAGCGCTGAAGGATGAGGCCGCAATTGCTAAGCATTTTGTAGCTCTTTCGACGAATGAAAAAGCAGTTTCTGATTTTGGGATCGATACGGCCAATCGGTTTGCTTTTTGGGATTGGGTGGGTGGGCGTTATTCACTGACTTCTGCCGTTGGCCTTCCGCTCATGCTTGCCATTGGTCCAGAGAAGTATCGTGAGTTTCTTGATGGATATTACAAAATGGATGTTCATTTTCGGACGGCACCATGGGCGGGAAATATGCCGGTGATTCTCGCGCTACTTGGCATTTGGTATAATAATTTCTTCGAGGCCGAAACTCAGGCCATCCTGCCATACGATCAATACATGAATCGCTTTGCGGCTTATTTTCAGCAGGGCGATATGGAAAGTAATGGAAAATCCATTACCCGTTCGGGGGAAAAAGTGGAATGGCAAACGGGGCCGGTGATCTGGGGCGAACCGGGCACTAACGGTCAGCACGCCTTCTATCAACTTATTCACCAGGGAACTAAACTTATTCCTTGCGACTTTATTGGGTTTTGCAAATCACAGAATCCCATCGGGGATCATCATATTAAGCTCATGGCTAATTTCTTTGCGCAGACCGAAGCGTTAGCGTTTGGTAAGACCAAGGAATCGCTTGAAGCCGATGGTGAACCCGCTGAACTAATCCCGCACAAAACATTTGAAGGCAACCGCCCAACCAACACCATCATGGCTGAAAAGTTGACCCCGTCTGTGCTGGGTCAACTTATTGCGCTTTATGAACATAAAATTTTTGTGCAGGGCATTATTTGGGATATTTATTCTTTTGACCAATGGGGGGTTCAATTGGGTAAAATTCTTGCCGCTGAGATTCTGCCAGAACTCGAAGGAGATAAAGTTCTGACACACGATGTTTCCACGAACGCACTTATTAAATATTTTCGTACAAATAAATAGGCCGAAGAATGGTATTTAGCATAGCGGAGATGATTCTTTTAGGATTGCTGGTAGACTGGGTATTTCGCAAACTACGAATGCCTGGACTACTGGGGATGCTGTTGTTGGGGGTGTTATTTGGCCCTTATGTTTGGGATATGATGGAGCCCGGTTTTTTGGCGGCCTCTTCGGATCTTCGAATCATTGCGCTCATTATTATCCTTTTGCGAGCAGGGTTTGAATTGAGCCGAGAGACCTTGAATAAAGTGGGCGTTCAAGTGCTTCTTCTTGCATTTATTCCCGGAATTATGGAGGGATCAACGATTGCGTTCTTGGGGCCGCGGTTTTTGCCATTGACCCATTTGGAGTCGGCGTTGCTTGGCTTTATCATTGCGGCCGTTTCGCCGGCCGTAGTGGTGCCGATGATGATTCGTTTCATTAAGCGGCGTATGGGGGCGAAAAAGGGAATTCCAACCATGGTGATGGCCGCCGCGGCGTTGGATGATGTGATCGCCATTGTAATCTTTTCTATACTTCTTGGGTTTTATATGGGTACGTCGGGAAATATATGGATAAAAGTGGCCGGAATTCCTATTTCAATTCTTACGGGGATTGGAAGCGGCTTATTAATGGGTTGGTTATTATTAAAATTGTTTGAACGCTTTAATCCTCGTGCCACGAAACGCACCATGCTTGTGATCGGCATCTCCATTCTTTTAGTACATATTCAGCAAATGCTTGAGGGTATTGTGCCTTTTGCGGCGTTACTTGCGGTGATCGCAATGGGCTTTATTATTCTGGAAAAGCGCGAGCACATGGCTCACGAGATTTCTTCCAAATTGGGAAAACTCTGGGTCTTTGCGTCGATCATGCTGTTTACGTTGGTTGGGGCACAAGTGGATATTTCGTTGGTATGGGAAACCGGCATAGCCGGGCTTGGCCTTATTGTTTGTGGGTTGCTTGCTCGGAGTGCGGGCGTATTGCTTTCTTTAACCCAAAGTTCACTCTCTTTTCCTGAACGGTTTTTTACGGTGGTATCGTATTGGCCAAAGGCAACGGTGCAGGCAGCGATGGGTATGGTGCCGTTGATGGCCATGAAAGCTGCCGGAATGCCTTCCGAACCTGGAAATGTTATTCTTGCAGTTGCCGTGCTGAGTATAGTTTTCACAGCACCGCTGGGTGCGTTAGCCATAAACCTCGTAGGCGAGCGAGTGCTTAAACCTTCATCAGAAAATATGGATATAGCATTAGATGCTATATCCGAAAGTCGTTAAAGTCTGAACTATGATCCATATGGAATATAGTAATTTTGTAATATGGGATTGCTTCCAAACCAAGCGATAAGGGTCAGCATTCCTGCAATCAATGCCAGTATAGCCACTATGCCCCAAAAACTTTTTTCATGAAGAAGATAGCCCATATAACGCGCAACTTTTAGCCTTTCATCATGAACGCTATATTTTCCATATTTTGCTGTTGTTAAGAGATGCATAAGAAACCTCCTTTCCCTATTCTTTTTGACCGTGCATGCAGATAGATGATTAAAGAAATCCTCTGTTTTGTTTTCATCTTTTAGCGTACGAAATGCTTTTGCTTTTTATGGATGGGATCGGGATTAGGTCGTTATATAGTATGAAGTACTGGCCAGAGGATTGACAAAATTGATGGGGTGAGTAAATTAATTAGGTTGGTTTTGGAATGGTTTTTTAGGAGAGGGTTCCGTGCTACGTATCTTGCGTTTATTAGGAATATTATTGTTTGCGATCTTAATCGGGATTGCGGCCGGAAGGTTGTATGACCTACATCAAGATGGAACTCTATCTGATCGCTATAATAGTCAGCGCAAAGCAGACATTACCTTACTCGTAGTCTCTATGATTGGACTTGTGGCATTAGGCATTTTCGAATCTTATCGCCGTAAAAACTCCCAAAAGCAACAGGGTTATGGGGCGGTGAACCAGCCAGAAGAACCTAAAATAGATAAAGCGTCTCCCACAAGTATCTACCATCGCTCCGAGTCGGTCGATGCATGGAATGGACATCGTATTCGAACTTCTAGATCTAAAAACCGAAAAGATGCAGGTGGAAAAGTTAAGATATGGATGGGTTTGCTTCGTATCTATTGTTTAGTGCTTCCCATTATTTACCTCTATATTCTTGTGAATTATCTAGTTTTTTGGTTACCGGCTGGCGCGGGGCTACTTGTTTTCACCCTGCTTTTTCCGTTGCTTTTCTTAATCTCTATACTGACTTCAGTGGGTCTTCTTTATAAGAAAATGTGGGGCATAAAATTGGGTTATGTCATGGTCATTTTCCACTTACTCATCTTTCCTGTGGGCACTTTTATGGGATTAGTTTTGTTAATTGGATTAGTGGGCGCTTCCTCTGAGTTTCTTATTTCAACCAAGGAATACCGCCGCCTTGCTCGGGAAGCTCGTCGAAAAAAACCCCAACATGTTGTAATTTAGTTATTTTCACAACGAGACGGTTTAAGTCTATTGCTTATGGATCTGAAATAAAAAAAAGGAACGGCAATACGTATACTATAGCGTAGTTTTGTTTGTAGATTTCTCGCATTGCGTAAGCCATGCTATCGAGGTAAATTACTCCGCTCATCAAACTTTTTAATGGAATAGAATTTGTACAAAACTAACTTAAGGAATCTCTATGAAAAAGCAGACTAAACAGTTTCTTACCGATTTAATGAATAGTATTAGTCCTTCAGGATACGAAGGACCCGTCGCAAAAGTATGGAAGGCTGAAGCCGAAAAGTTTGCTGCCAAGGTTTGGACCGATACGCATGGAAACTCACACGCTATTATTAATCCGGGAGGATCGCCGCGGGTTATGTTTGCGGGTCACTACGATGAAATTGGATTCCAAATTTCCTATATTGACGATAATGGATTTCTTTGGATGCAGGCATTAGGTGGCTGGGATCCGCAGATTGCTCAGGGGCAACGCGTACAGATTAATACTAAAAAAGGTATTGTTTTTGGTGTCATTGGAAAGGTGGCGATTCATATGCAAACTCCAGAACAGCGTAAAAAAGTTTCTGAAGTGAAGGATCTCTGGGTGGATATCGGTGCGAAAAATAAGAAGGAAGCCGAAAAGATTGTAGAAATAGGCGATCCCTTGGTTATTGCCGCAGATTTTAAGGAAATGACAGCGGATATTGTAGTGGGGCGCGCATTTGACGACCGAGCGGGTGCATTCGTTGTGCTTGAAGCCGCGAAACAGCTTTCAAAGCTGAATCCCTCTGCCGAGATTCATGCCGTCTCCACGGTTCAAGAAGAAATTGGCCTACGAGGTGCAACTACGGCCGCATTTGGAATTGATCCGGATATTGCCATTGCGGTTGATGTCACTTTTTCCACCGACCATCCCAATATGGGCGAGGCAATGAAGCGTGAAAATCTAATCGAGTTGGGTAAAGGTCCTGTATTAACGCGGGGTCCGAACATTAATTCAAAATTATTCGATCTTTTGGTTAAAACAGCGAAAGCTGAAAAAATACCTTATCAAATTAATGCCGCGCCTCGCGGAACAGGAACCGATGCCAATGCGCTTCAGCTTAATAGGGCTGGCGTAACTACGGCACTGGTCAGTATTCCGCTACGTTACATGCATAGCCCCTGCGAAATGGTCAGTCTTTCTGATCTGGAGATGAGCGCAAAGCTACTAGCTAAGACCGTAGCCAAGATTACGCCTCGCACTAACTTTGTGCCCTTTTAAGCCCTTTTATTGCCGCATGATCTTAAGTGAACTAATTGCTCCGGTGAAGCCAGAGGAGCTTACGGTTGCATGGTGTCCCAGAGAAGAGGGTAATTCCTGTTGTTCACCAATACGTATGCGATAATTTTTACCGCTTAATGGCTCCTGCAAATTGATCAGTGCCACTCGACTGCGATTAAGGCTTAAGGTTGCCGATTCGGGTCTAATTTTTAACTCAATGGTAACCCATGTTTTTAGGCAATGGGTAATACCGCGAGAAGGGCTTTCTTGGAGAATAACAGTAGAGTGACCCGTGCGAACAGCAACTTGAACCGCACCGTCTTTAAGGTAGATCGTATATCCCTTTTCGGTATTACCCTGTGAAATCACAATGCCATTGGTTTGGGCATAAATCCGGATCGTAATAATCCATTCATTTCCATCGGGGTTCAGCAATGAACAGTGAGGGATATCTAAGAATTGCCCATCACTCATACCGAGTACATTCCGATTATGGATCGATATAAGACTAAGATCTCCCAACGGCACATACAATGGATACAGCGTTTTGCTCGGGATGATTCCGGATTGAATATTTTGGAAATCCAGGTTGAGCATTAACCCTTTCGGTAAAGGTTGCTCGGTTGAATATGTCGGCATCAAGCAGAGGCTGCTGATAAAGAATATAAGGGTATAATATACCATTTTCATTTTTAGGATTCTCATACAAAAACAGCTAACTAGATTTAACCTTTTGAATAAAGACTAGATTCGGGTATTTTGACTGCTTCAGAAGTAATTTTTTTTAAATTTAAACCGTCGCTAGAATCAAATAAGTGAGTAAATAATTATGGATTTCATCCTGTTTGATCTTGTTGGATTCATGATTCGTCTGTTCGTTGGGGGTGGAATTGGTTTTTGTATTGGTTTGACCGGAGTTGGCGGCGGGGTTCTCATGCTACCCGCTCTTACGTTGCTATTCGGTATGGATCCGATTGCGGCTGTGGGTACGGCCAGTCTTTATTCCTTTTTAACCAAGGTGAGCGCTACATGGCACCATGTTAGGCTCAAAACGATAGAGTGGAAAATTGCAAGGCGGTTTTTAATTGGGGCAATTCCTGCCAATATTACCGTTGCGCTATGGATTTCCTCCCATGGTTCGGACGAAATGTTTAATCAAAGTCTAAAAGCTTTTATTGCTGGGGTTATTTGTTTTTCTCTGCTTGTTATGCTCGCAAATAGTATGATCAAGCGAAGTGGCCCAGCCCTTCGAGTTGGAGAGCATACCTTGGCGCACTATTTGGCCAATCACCAAATTTTACGGTATGGATTGAATGTCGTTATAGGGGCATTTGTTGGAGGTTTAATCGGAGCAACCTCCATTGGTGGGGGTGTTTTGATTATTCCCATGCTTATTATTGTTTTTGGCTTGTCAGCTAGTCGAACTGTGGGAACATCAATCTTTATTGCTGTGGTGTTAACGCTAATTACAGCAAGTATATACAGCAGTGGTAAAGAGGTGGATCTTGCAACTGTAATAGTCACTGTATTGGGTTCCCTTATGACGGTACGCTATGGGAGTAAGCTTTCGGTTCGTTTTCCGGATCGATTGCTTAAATGGATTGTTATGGGCTTAATGTTGGCAACTATGCTTTTAATGGTGGTTGATGTAATGCGTTAAAGGATTTGATCGAAATGATGATGAATACTGCCATAAGAGCGGCCATTGAGGCGGGCGAAGCAATTTTAGATATTTATGCTCAGGATTTTGAAGTAGAGTTTAAAGCAGATGAGTCGCCGCTAACATCGGCTGATAAAGCGGCCCATAACCTCATTGTCCATGCCTTGGAGTCCACCCCATATCCAGTGCTTTCGGAGGAAAGTGAGGGGGTCACGTACGAAGAACGAAAGAGCTGGAAAAGCTATTGGTTGGTTGATCCTCTAGATGGAACAAAGGAATTTATAAAAAAGAACGGTGAATTTACGGTTAATATTGCATTGATCGAAAATGGAGTTCCTGTTCTTGGAGTGGTTTACGTCCCGGTTGATCGCACGCTTTATTTTGGGGATCAGAATGGTGCTTTTAAAGCCGTTCAGGGCAAACATTTTCAGTCGATAAATGATCTGTTGGGTAAACTTTCAGAGGTAGATGCGTTCCAGCGTTTGAAAGTTTCGGGAACGCCCGGTCAGCCCTTGCGGGTGGTGGCTTCCAAGTCGCACTGTAACGAGGAAACGCTTACGTTTATTTCTGAGCTTGAAAAAATATACGGCAAAGCCGAACTGGTTTCGCGAGGAAGCTCACTAAAGCTTTGTATGATTGCGGAAGGGTCAGCCGACATCTATCCGCGGATTGCTCCAACGATGGAGTGGGATACCGCCGCTGCACATGCAGTTGTCGTAGCCGCTGGTGGAACGGTAGTGATTTATGGAACAACGGATGCATTGGTATACAATAAGGAAAATCTCCTAAATCCATCTTTTGTAGTTAGTGGAATTTAATAAGAAGAGGTCTCAATATGAGTGGATATAATTTATCGCATTTAAAGCAGTTGGAGGCGGAAAGCATCCATATTATTCGGGAGGTGGCGGCAGAATTCTCCAATCCCGTGATGCTCTATTCAATCGGCAAGGATTCTTCGGTCATGTTGCATTTGGCACATAAGGCCTTTGCACCGGGAAAGATCCCTTTCCCTTTGATGCACGTTGATACGCAGTGGAAATTTAAGGAGATGTATAAATTTCGCACATTGATGGCTGAAAAGTATGAGGTTGATCTCAAGGTTTGGACTAATCCCGAGGGAAAGGATCAGGTGGGTCCATTCTCACACGGATCAGAAAAGCATACGCAGATCATGAAAACCGACGCTCTCAAGCAGGCGCTTGACCACTATGGTTTTGATGCCGCATTTGGGGGAGCTCGCCGCGATGAGGAAAAGAGTCGTGCCAAGGAGCGCGTTTATAGTTTCCGGAATGAGTTTCACCAGTGGGATCCCAAAAACCAGCGGCCCGAACTTTGGAATCTCTATAATGCAAAAATCAATAAAGGCGAGTCGATCCGGGTTTTCCCGCTTTCGAACTGGACGGAGCTCGATATCTGGCTCTACCTCTTGCGCGAAGATATTCCAATTGTTCCGCTTTACTATGCGGCCGAACGCCCCGTAGTCGAACGCGACGGTACCCTAATCATGGTGGACGATGACCGCATGCCGTTTAAAGAGGGTGAAACACCCGTGATGAAAAAGGTACGGTTTCGCACGCTTGGATGCTATCCCCTCACCGGTGCGGTGGAGTCCAATGCTGAGACGGTTGAGGAAATTGTGCAGGAAATGCTGCTGACTACCACCTCGGAACGCCAAGGTCGCGTGATTGATGGAGATAACTCCTCCATGGAAGATAAGAAAAAAGATGGGTATTTCTAATGGCTGATGCAACGTACAAGATTCAGGAAGAAGAGTTGATTCGTGGAAATATTGAGGAATATCTCCATCGGCATGAAACGAAGGACCTGTTGCGCTTTCTTACGTGCGGATCGGTTGATGATGGCAAGTCCACATTGATCGGTCGGCTGTTGTACGACAGCCATATGATCTACGAAGATCAACTCGAAAAAATCACCAAGGATTCGAAGATCTATGGCACCACCGATGATGATTTTGATCCAGCCTTACTGACAGATGGTTTGAAAGCTGAACGCGAGCAGGGCATTACGATCGATGTGGCCTACCGCTATTTCTCAACCGACAAGCGTAAGTTTATTATTGCCGATACGCCTGGTCATGAACAATACACCCGTAATATGGCCACTGGCGCTTCGACCTGTGACCTTGCGGTAATCCTGATCGACGCCCGCTATGGGGTCATTACCCAGACCAAGCGCCACAGCTTCATCTGTTCGTTGCTGGGAATTAAGCACGTTATTGTGGCGGTCAATAAAATGGATTTGGTCGATTGGTCGGAAGAAAAATACGAGCAGATCAAAAAGGATTACAACGCATTTGTTTCGCGTTTAAACTTTTCCGATATCCATTTTATTCCGATGTCGGCACTTAAGGGCGACAACGTAGTAGAGCGTAGCAAGCATCTTTCATGGTACGACGGCCCAACATTCCTTCACCACCTCGAAGGGGTAAACATTTCCACCGACCGCAATCTGATCGATATGCGCTTGCCGATCCAGTATGTGTTGCGTCCAAACCTAGATTTTCGCGGTTTCAGCGGAACGCTGGCCTCTGGCGTGGTGCGGGTGGGCGACAAGGTCGCCAGCCTTCCGTCGCGGCAGGAGTCGACCATTAAGGAAATTTATGGTCCAGATGGCGAATTGACGGAAGCCTTCACTCCAATGGCCATTACTGTGACATTGGAAGACGAGATCGACGTCTCACGCGGTAACATGCTCGTTCCAGTAAAGAATATTCCACACATTGGAAACGAGTTTGAAGCCATGGTGGTTTGGATGCACGAGGAGGCGGCCAAACCGAGCAAGAACTACCTGATCAAGCATTCCACCAGTATAATTCCCGGAGTGCTGTCCGATATCCGTTACAAGGTGGATGTGAACACCATGACGCGCGATAAGAATCTAGATGAAGACTCTGCAGGGGCGCTAGAACTCAACGAAATTGGCCGCTGTCATATTACACTGCATCGCCCGATTGCCTTCGATCCGTACGACCGTAACCGTGCGACTGGCGCATTCATTATGGTTGACCGTCTGAGCAATGCAACCGTTGCGGCAGGCATGATTGTCGACCGCATCGTTTCTAAGCCCGGCCACAAACGATCACCAGTTAGTCAGAACATTGTTAAAAGCGATAGCCTGGTTAGCGCAGAGGATCGCCAAAAACTATTGGGTCAGCGCGGGGCGACCATCTGGCTGACTGGGTTGAGTGGTTCTGGGAAATCGACCATTGCCCGGCAACTTGAAAAGGATCTGATTGAGCTGGGGTACCTCTGTTATATTCTCGACGGCGATAATGTGCGTCACGGCCTCAATCGTGACCTTGGATTCTCGATGGAGGATCGCACAGAAAATATCCGCCGTATCGGTGAAGTGGCTGCGTTGATGAATGACGCCGGTGTGATTGTGGTTCCCTTATTTATTTCACCTTATATTTCTGACCGGGCCAATGCTCGGGAAGTGATTGGTGATGAATCATTTATTGAGGTGTTCATTGATACTTCGATCGAGATCTGTGAGCAACGCGACCCGAAAGGGCTCTACAAAAAAGCCCGATCCGGCGAGATCCAGCAGTTTACGGGTATTAGCGATCCCTATGAAGCTCCGCAAGATGCGGAAATTACACTTCCAACGGAAGAACTCTCTCCCGAGGCCGCCTCGAAAATAATTATTGATGACCTTCAGGAGCGGGGAGTTATTGGTTAGCTTTGATCTTTTTGAAAAGACCATACGCAAATATGATCTGATAATAGAAAAGGCGAGAACGGTAATTAAGAGCGGATTGCTCCGGGACAGTTTTGTAGATACGATATTTTAGGCATTTTTTCGTACACAGAGAATATTTGGAAAAATAGACGGAATATTTAAAATAGTATTTGAATTTGAGTCCATTTCCTTTAAATTTTCTTATGAATTTTTACCAAAAAACATTGTATTTATCACTGGTGCTGGTTGTTTTTTCAGTATCTCCCGTGCTTGCCGGCGGTGGCGGCGAACTGGCGCAGGAGAATGGGGTACTCGAAAACACACAGATTGTACTACTGCTTCTAAGCGGACTTATTTTCGTAATACAGTCATTTCGAGTGGAGCGAAATTATCGTATCATCTTTTGGATGGGGGCTTGGCTGAGCCCGTCGATTATTTTTCGCGAGTTGGATATTGAAAAGCTTGCGGTGCCGCAATGGTTGATTTGGATCGGTAGCGGCACGGG
>JAOZSZ010000181.1:0-1969 GCA_029939385.1 Pontiella sp.
GGATCGGCCGCACTGGATCTCTGTCACGTTGCGGCAGGCCATGCGGATGGTTACTTTGAGCCGCACCTCTATCTCTGGGATCACGCCGCCGCAGGGCTTATTGCAAAACAAGCGGGCGCCGTTCTCGCGCTCTATCCTCTTCAACACGAACCGCATGCCTGCGGCGTAATCTGTGCAAATAAAAACCTGATCGACGGACTTCAAGCCATCTATTCAAAATGTTTCTAAATTATGGCTAAACAAAAAACAGCTCTCGATCTCCATGGACTCTACGAGGCCTCGGTCCAAAACGTCGATACCGATCTCGACTTTGCCAAGCGGATTTATCTCAAGCACTTCAAACAAAAGCCCCGAACACTACGGGAGGACTTCTGTGGAACCGCTAAGCTCGCCTGCAACTGGGTGGCTCGGAATAAACAGCACGAGGCCTGGGGAATCGACTTCCATCAACCCACACTCAACTGGGGCATAAAATACAATGTCGCCGAGCTTTCTGCGGAACAGGCTCAGCGCCTTCACCTCGTCTGCGGCGACGTACTCAACTCACAGACTCCTAAAGTGGATCTCGCCTTGGCTTTAAACTTTTCATTCTGCGTCTTCAAGCAACGCGATATGCTTAAGCAATATTTCAAGGCCGTTGCAAAATCGCTCAATCCAAAGGGCCTCTTCGTAATGGATATTTACGGCGGCACCGAATCCGTTACCGCCAAGAATGACGATGTCCGCGAAATCCCCGGCTTCACCACCCCCGAGGGCATAAAAATTTCGGACTTTAACTATATCTGGGAGCAAGCCGAATATAACCCCATCAATCACCACACGACCTGTCATATTCACTTTAAAGTTCCGGGCCACGGCAGCATTAATAAAGCCTTTACCTACGACTGGCGACTCTGGACGCTCCCAGAAATTCAAGAAATTTTAATCGAAGCCGGTTTCTCCAAAGCCGAGGTCTATCTTCACGACTTTGACGATGAAGGGGAATCCGACGAAATCTTCCGTCTCCGCAAAACCTATGAAAATGTTCAAGGCTGGGTTGCTTATGTGGTGGGAGTAAAATGAAAAGGCTTGTAGTTCCGCCTTTAGATGGCCTCTGCGGACGGGCCGCCTGAAGGCGGAACTACAAACACTTACTAAAAGCGGAACGACGAATCCTTACTATGAAAACAAAAAAAGAACGCGCGGAATATATTGGCCGGAAGCTAGATGAGCTTTACTTAGAAATTCCGATTCCGCTCGATCACACCAATGCCTTCACCCTGCTCATCGCCGTACTCCTTTCAGCGCAGTGCACCGACAAGCGCGTAAATATCGTCACCCCCGCGCTCTTTAAATTAGCCGATACCCCGCAAGCCATGGCGAAGCTCGCCGTCGAAGAAATTAAGGACTGCGTAAAGACCTGCGGCCTGGCCAACAGCAAATCCAAAAACATTAAGCGCCTTTCCGAAATGCTCATCGGCGAATTTAACGGCGAGGTTCCTCACTCCTTTGAATCACTGGAAAAACTTCCGGGAGTAGGGCACAAAACCGCGAGTGTTGTCATGATTCACGCCTTTAAAATTCCGGCCTTCCCTGTCGATACCCACATTCACCGCCTCGCCCAACGATGGAAACTGACCTCCGGGAAAAATGTGGTTCAGACCGAAGCAGATCTCAAAAAGCTTTGGCCGCCGGAGGAGTGGGAAAAGCTGCATCTACAATTTATCACCTATGGCCGCGAACACTGCACTGCACGCGGATGCGACGGCACAAAATGCATCATTTGTAAAACCTGCTTCCCCCACCGCAAAAAGCCCGTCATCACCAAGAAAGCGTAGACGGAGCATCCTGCTCCGTTGGGCTGGGGAGCGTGTGTCGATTCAGCTTATGCGAGCAAGGGATCGGTCAACGGTTGGTCTTCTTCCTGAACGGAGTTGGAAGCTCCGTCTACAACAAAGAGAGCGCATCCACATCTACCGTACAAGTGACG
>JAOZSZ010000181.1:2069-3627 GCA_029939385.1 Pontiella sp.
TGGAAGCTCCGTCTACAACAAAGAGAGCGCATCCACATCTACCGTACAAGTGACGGTTTTAGGCATTCGAAAACGGGTCTGCACGTGGCGGATGGGCTTGGTCATTTTAACCGTGTGCTCGCACCGCAGCATAATCTGGTAACGCCAGAGACCTTTGGCGCGGGCCAATGGTGCAGGCATGGGGGGCGTTGCGATCACAGACTCTGGAAGGATCTTTTCTAAGGCTTGAAAAAAACCTTCCGTTACCTGCTGCACTTCAAGTTCGCTCTCCCCCTTAAAAGTTAAAAGCACGAGGTGCGAAAAGGGCGGATAAGATAGCTCGCGGCGAAACTCCAGATCTTGATCGCAAAAGCCCGTGTAGTCGAGGCGGCGGGCGGCTTGTATCGCCGGATGGTGCGGCGTGTAAGCCTGCACAATAACCTCGCCCGCCTTTTCGCCGCGCCCGGCGCGACCGGCCACCTGCGTCAGCAACTGAAAGGTGCGTTCCCCCGCTCGGAAGTCGGGCATGTTGAGCGACATATCAGCATAGAGCACCCCCACCAACGTGACGTTTGGAAAGTCGAGGCCCTTCGCAATCATCTGTGTGCCGAGCAGAATATCGATCTTCCCCGTGCGGAATTTATCGAGCACCGTGCGGTAGGAATCTTTTTTACGCATGGTGTCAGAGTCCATCCGTGCCACCTTCGCCTTCGGGCAAAGCTTTTCGAGGATTTCCTCGATCCGTTCCGTGCCCATCCCCGCATATTTAAAGTCGGGATCTCCACATTCGGGACAACGCGATGGCACCTTTAATTCCGCGCCACAGGTGTGGCAAAGCAGTTTGTGGTCCCGCTTATGATAGGTCATTGAAACACTACATTCCGAACACTCGGCCACATAGCCGCACTGCTCGCACTGGAGCGATGATGAGAACCCGCGCCGGTTCAGAAACAGAATGACCTGTTCCTTCATATTAAGACGTTCATAGATCGCCTGTACTAGCTCGGCAGAAAAAATAGTGGCATGGCCTTCCCGCTCGGCCTCGATACGCATATCAACCACGCGCATCAGCGGCATCGATCGATCATCCACACGCAGGAGCATTTCAGCCAATATATAGCGCCCTTCGCGAACATTATTAAACGATTCCATCGCGGGCGTAGCCGAACCGAGCACCACGCAACAGTTTTCTAGATGCCCGCGCATGACGGCCACATCGCGCGCATTATAACGCGGCGCCTCATCCTGTTTGTAAGTCGCCTCATGTTCCTCATCCACCACAATCAGCCCAACATTCTCAACCGGTGAAAACAGCGCCGAACGAGCGCCGATGGCAATCTTTGCCTCGCCGTTACGAATGCGATGCCACTCATCATGCCGCTCGCCCTCCGACAAGCTTGAATGCAGCACCGCCACACAATCGCCGAAGCGTGAGCGAAAGCGATCGACCGTCTGCGGCGTAAGCGCAATCTCGGGCACCAGAACAATAGCCCCCTTCCCCCTGTCAAGCGCATGCTGGATCGCCTGCAAATAGACTTCAGTTTTCCCACTTCCGGTCACGCCATGCAACAATACGGGC
>JAOZSZ010000182.1 GCA_029939385.1 Pontiella sp.
TATTGGCGATCACATAGCCCACTGCACCTTCACCCAATATTTTGCACTTTTCCATCTCCGGCGTAAAAATGCCGACTTCCTTGATCTCGTAGTTTTGCCCGGTGCTCATCACCTGCACACGATCCCCCGCCTTAAGCGTGCCGCCAAACATCCGCATATAAATCACCACGCCGCGAAAAGCATCGTATTTAGAATCAAAAACCAGCGCGCGCGTAAACTTATCCTTGGCGGGTTCCGGCGCAGGGAAACGCTCCACCACTGCTTCGAGCACGGCCTCGACACCTAACCCCGTCTTGGCACTCACCTGCAAAGCATCCGTCGCCTCGATCGCCAAAATATCCTCAATCTGCTGAGAGACCTCGTCGATATCCGCATTCGGCATCTCGATTTTATTGAGCACCGGGAGAATAGTCAGGCCATTTTCTGTCGCGAGATAGGTATTCGAAACCGTCTGCGCCTCCACGCCCTGAGAAGCATCCACCACTAGAATCGCCCCCTCGCACGCCTGCAAGCTACGAGAAACCTCATACGAAAAATCCACGTGCCCCGGAGTATCGATCAGATTAAACGTATAGGTTTCTCCATCCTTCGCCTTATACTTCATCGTCACCGGATGCGCCTTAATCGTGATACCGCGCTCGCGCTCCAGATCCATCGAATCGAGCAACTGCTCCTTCATTTTGCGCTGTTCCACCGTTTGGGTCAGCTCCATCATACGATCGGCCAACGTCGACTTTCCATGGTCAATGTGCGCGATAATTGAAAAATTACGGACTAAAGAGAGATCGTTCATAGTGCCTTGCAATACTGTTCCTGTGCCATTTCCCGAAGACTGGAAACCGCCGACTTCATGTCGTCCTGCTTAAAAAGATAGGATCCCGCCACAAATAAATTAGCCCCCGCCGCGGCCGCCGAAAGCACGCTAACATCATCAATGCCCCCATCAATGGCAATATCCACCCAGTCCGCCATCCGGCGAAGGGTTGCAATTTTCGATTCCACTGAAGCAATATATTTCTGCCCCCCGAACCCCGGATGCACCGACATCACCAAAACCTCATCCACCCAGCGCTTTTCCAAACACTCGAAAACTCGTTCCACTGGGGTTTCCGGATTCAACGTAATGGCCGCCCGCTTCCCTAACGCACGAATCATCGCCAACGTCTCCTCAACATCACACTTCGCCTCGATATGAATCTGGATCGTATCCGACCCCGCCGCTGCAAAAGCTTGAATATGATCCTGCGGCCGAGTCACCATAAGATGAACATTTTGAGGGAGTTTCACCGCGGCCGACGACATCTTAACCACATCCGGGCCAAAACTAATATTCGGCACAAAAACTCCATCCATCACATCCACATGAATTTGATCCGCCCCCGCTGCTTCCACACGGTGACACCCCTCGGCCAAGTGACCAAAGTCCGCGGCCAAAAGTGAAGGCATAATTTGAATATCTGGCATTTAATTTGTTCCTTAAAAAATGAAAGCAGAAGCTACCCGACCCCTCCCAAAACGTCAAGGTTCCTCCCCCCAAGCCCCCTTCGAATCGCCCCCTTCGAACTTCGCCATCCCCTGAGGAGATTGAGGTAGGGCATTAGGTCATTTCATTAATTTCAACTTCCAGACTTTGAAGTATTTCCATCAGATAGTCGAATGCCGGAACCTCACCGTAGAACATCACCTGCATTTGTTTATAGTCTTCGGCAATACTCTTAAAGTTGTGGTCCGGCGGAAGCAACTTAAACGTTCCTGGTTTCGCCAGATCATAGTTTGCCCATGAGGCCGGATAAAATTTGGTCTTGAAATCCGAAACCGAATGGAGCAGTTCCAGATCGCCCAGTGCCGCATTTTTGGTCGGCATGTCATCGGCCATCATGGCCAAATCGTAATAGTGACGGGAATAGCGCGCGGGATGTGCCTTGTTCTCAGGACGAAATGCTTCGGCGTGAAGAATCGTGGCTTTCTCCCAAAAGGTGCGCTCAGCCTTGATCGCATTGACACGGCACGACGGCTGGTCAAACACGTCAGGGAACGTTTCTGCGACATAGGAGCAAATCTCGTATTCGGCATTCGGAACCCACATGGCCAACGGTCCAATTTCCAGGCGAATCTCTGGTCGCAGGTAGCCGCTTTCAAAGGCGGATGGGTACTTGATATTAATAACATCCGGCGCACCAGACTCGATCTCGGCAACGCAAACATTCTTCAGCAATCGTTGCACCTCCGGCAGAAAGGTTTGCTCAATATATTTTCTGGAGAGTATCGGCACCGCTTTGTTGAATTTATCCTGCTTGGTTTTAGAACGTTCGAGATTCGGGTCTTCGGGAGCCACTTCATTCCAGTCGAGAATTAGATCGATGTCTTCCGAGAACCGTTCGATCAACCCAAATACCTTTGAGAGCGATGTGCCGCCCTTAAACAGGATCTTGTTGGCCAACAGGTTGGATGAGAACAAACAACCCAACACCCACACTACCCAGAAGTCCTTCTCCACGGCACTGGGAGGCATGTTCATTCGTTCGGCAGTTTCCTGAATGAGTACGACACGTTCTTCCAGAGGCAACATGACCACGTTATCCATTGGTCTCACCTCTCTGGCATATCTTTTGAATGGCCTCGAAAATCCAATCCGTGCAAAAGTGGCCATCCTTCAAAAGTTGATCCTTCTGCTTCTGATCGAATCGCTCCCGCAATTTAGCGATTATCTCCGATGTAACATGTTCTTTGCCCAAATACTTAAAGGCGTGGATAACCAAGGCACTGAGTTCGTTGGAAACCATGTCTTTAGGGGCGGTTTTCTTGAATTGGATGGTTGGCGAACCAATCTGCATTGTTTTGGTTGGACCATCTGACAAATAGACAACTTTCATCGGAACCTGTGTGGAAAGATTCAACAGGTTGGCCGCTCCCGCTCCGGTAGGCTGGATGCGCCAGCCATGTTTTCGGGCGGTTGCTTTTGCAATTTGATCAGAGACCGGGCTAAGCGTGGTTTTCAACAACTCGCTGTATCTCGGAATATCGTACAAGCCACGGCCGATCCGCCGTATTTTCCCTTCTTTAACTAGTCGTGAAAACGATTGGTCCAGTGCATCACGATTAGCCAAACCCATAAAATCCTTCGGGGAAAAACACCAGCCATTCTCATGTTGCCCGATCTCATATAGAATTTTTTCCGCAACAGTTTGCATCATTTACCTCCAGTCAATCTGTCAGAAAAAGTACCCTATTTTTTCTGACAAGCAAGAAGGGATTCCCAGTATCTAGTGCATACAAAAGTTTCCCATGCGCCTCAGATATCTTTACAAAACATAACATCAGCACGGCCCACCCTGTGCTAAAGATTTGTACAGTTTGAATACATCACCTAACGCACAACACGCTTCCATGCAATGACTATGCAGATAGGTATAAGTGCCGCGATTATACAAAGTCGAAGAAGAAGCCCCTTTTGCTAAAAAAAAATTTAAATTCCCCCTTGCAACAAAACAAAAATCATATACCTTCATCCGCCTTGTCACACACAAGAAGATTGCGGGGTAGAGCAGCCCGGTAGCTCGTCAGGCTCATAACCTGAAGGTCCTTGGTTCAAATCCAAGCCCCGCTACCAATTTAAAAGACCAACC
>JAOZSZ010000183.1 GCA_029939385.1 Pontiella sp.
CTCCCTTGGCAGGATCCCCCCGAAGCCTTCTACAAACAAATCGACGTCCTTCTCATCCCCTCCCGATTTGAAGGCGTTCCTCTGGTCATGCTCGAAGCTCTTGCTCGTGGCATCCCTGTGCTTGGAAGTGCGTGCGATGGAATGAAAGATCTCCTGCCCGAGGCGTGGACCTTTGAAGCGGAAAATGCGGCCGCTTTGGCCCATACCTTTTCCCTTACCCGAAATGTGTGGCAAAACGAAGTAGAAGTTCTACAGCAAAAAGTTCTTACCGAAAACTCGATCGAAGCTTTTAAAAAAAATATCTATGAAACTCTTGTTCACGAGGATCGATAACTTTTTACCGCATCAATCCGCCGGACCTTCACCCTCCTCGACGAGCAACCTTCCTTTTTTTAAAAATTCTGGGAAGAGTTAGGCAATGGCTCTAGTTAAAAAACAAAAAAGGCACTCCAAGGAGTGCCTTTTTCTAACCGGTAGAAAGGATGTTCTACAGCTCGGCTTCAATCGCCGAAACCAGAGTCGCTTCCTGCTGGACACCAACAAATTGTTGCTTACTTTCACCATCCTTAAGCAAGATCAATGTAGGAATGGAACGAATACCATATTTGGCAGCCAATTCAGGCGCCTCATCCACATTCACTTTCGAAATAACCGCTTTAGAACCTACCGCCGCCGCCACCTTTTCAAGAATCGGGATTTGCGCTGTACACGGACCACACCATGGTGCCCAAAAATCAACCAGTACAACGCCGCTCTTCACAGTGTCATCATAAGTGCTTCCATTAAGATCAATTACGCCTTCAGCCATTTTACTACTCCTATTATTGGTTTCAAATTAGGACGGATTATCCTCTCTTCCTTTCAAAAATCAATTCTCAAAGTTTTACCATTTATTGGAATGCACCCGATTGTTTTCATAACGCTCTTCCGGAGAAAGTACCTCATTCGGAACCCCCATCGCCAAAAGCGCAAACGGAGTGATGGACTCGGGAACCCCTAAGACCTTTCGACAAACCTGTACACGCTCTTCCAATGGATAGATGGCAACCCAAACACAGCCTAAACCAATATCATGCGCGGCAAGTTGCATATTCTGCGCCGAACACGCGCAATCCTGAGGCCAAAACCCAGGATAGATTTCTTTACTCTCTTCGCCACAAACCATCACCATAAAAGTCGATTCAGAAAGCATTTCCGTTCCGCCTAATTCAGTAAATTGATTGATCACTTCAGGATCATCAATCGTCACAAAGTGCCACGGGCGGGCATCGGCCGCCGAAGGGGCGTTCATAGCCGCCTCCAAAATAATCTTCCGTTCCTCATCGGTTACAGGTTCATTGGTCCAACTACGAACACTACGCCGCGTCATAATGGCTTTAATCGTTTCCATAAAACTCCTTTCGTAAGTGGAGCCAAGCATACCGTCCACAAATAGGAACGCAAAATAATTTTGCAACCATAGAGCGACTCCCCTACTCTGCCCGCCCTATGTATACAAAAAAACAGATAGTGGAAGTCAAGATTCTCGATTTAGGCGATAAGAACCAATGCTTCGGGCGGCTCGACGACGGCATAAGCATCTTCGTGCAGGGCACCGCCGCGGTTGGGGATATAGTGAAAGCCGAAATCTTTAAGATTAAGAAAAAATACCTCGTCGCGCGCTTCTGCGAACTCGTAAAACCCTCTCCCCATCGGATTGATCCCGTCTGCTCCTACTTTGGTCTTTGTGGTGGATGCAAATGGCAACACATGGATTATACCGAGCAACTACGCCTTAAACGCAAACAAGTTCAAGATGCCCTTGAACATATCGGCAGCTTTTCCAATATTGAATGCAAACCCTGCCTCCCAGCACCAGAGCTATTCGGCTATCGCAACAAAATGGATTTTTCCTTTACTGACTTACGCTACCTCACCCCCGATGAAATGAATATTGAACCGAGCGAACATGAAAAACCGCTCGACTTCGCCCTCGGCTTCCACGCTCCAGGTTGCTACGCCAAAGCCATCGATCTCGACCTCTGCGACCTCTCCACCGAGCAGATGAACATTACACTCAACACCACCCGCGCCTTTTGTCTGCGCCACAAGGAAGAGCTACCCATCTACTCCACCCGCTCACACACCGGAGAACTCCGCAATCTCGTCGTACGCCAAGGCGGAAATACGGGCGAATTTATGGTTAACCTCGTCACCTCCACGCACAACCCCGAACTCATGCAAGAGCTTTGCGAAGACCTCAAGGCTGCACTTGGAGACCGATTAACCACCTTCGTCAACAACACCACTTCAGCCAAGAACACCGTCGCTTTCGGTGAAAAAGAATATGTAATCTTTGGCCCCGGTTTCATCACCGATCGCCTTGGCGACTATACCTACCGCATCTCCGCAAACTCTTTTTTCCAAACCAACACCGCCCAAGCCGAAACGCTCTACCTCCAAATATTAAAAACCGCCCAGCTCAAACCCACCGATGTGGTCTACGACCTCTTCTGCGGCACCGGATCCATCGCCCTCTTCGCCTCCGGACATTGTAAAAAAGTGCTCGGGGTTGAACTGATCGAAAGCTCCGTAAACGACGCCCGCGAAAACGCCAAACGCCACAATGTTGAAAACTGCAAATTCATCAAGATTGATCTAAAAGACATCAAAGAGATTCGGCAAGACATGGCCGATTTTGGAGCGCCCAATGTGGTCATCACCGACCCCCCACGCGCTGGAATGAACCCTAAAGCCGTCAAAGCCCTGCTCGAAATCGCGCCAGAGGCCATCGTCTACGTCAGTTGCAACCCCGCCTCGCTTGCGCGCGATGGCCAAATGCTCTGCGAAGAAGGAAAATATCAACTCGTTCACTGCCAACCCGTCGACATGTTCCCGCAAACCAACCACGTCGAAAGCGTCGCCCGCTTCGAACGCATAAATTAACTAGATCGTGGGTAAGGCGCGATCACCGACCGCGCCGCTCCCACTACAAATAGCCACACGAGCCCCATCGCCCCTTGCTTACCCTCCTTTCCTCTATGTATAAAATTTTCACACAGAGATAAAGAAGGCAACGAAGCACTAAAATAACCGTTAACCCCCGGACGGATATCCATTAAACTAGGGTTACTTCAGACTGCCCCATTTTCTGTTAGGTGACGGCTAGCATAAAGTCACGTAGTGGCCAGATTAAATCTGGATATCCACCCCATCCTACAAGGGCAGGCGAGCCGCCTGCGGTACAAAGAGGAAAAAGGGAAGTAAGAAACTTCTGGGAACCCCTTTGATCCTTTTAATTTTTGTAGCGGCGTTTCTTAGAAACGCTTTCGGTGGAACGATTCACCTAAAAAAAGCTTTCTATGGGAGCTAAGAAACAAAATTACGAATTAGGCGGACGGGTACCTTTTCCTAGGCTAGAAACAACTAAATAATAGGGCTGACACCGTGAAAGGGGCGCGCGCGGAAAGCATCCATTCCAAAATTCACGAACGGGCACCCTTTCGACTCTGCACCCAGGAGGCGGATTAATCTTTTGAATGTCTAATATCCAGACCTGACCCTGGTCTCCGCTAGAAACGCGAAAATTTTGATTCTGGATGCTCATATTAACCGACAAGTCGGTCG
>JAOZSZ010000018.1:0-7376 GCA_029939385.1 Pontiella sp.
CCCAGCAATGTGGAGATCAAAAGGCCCAGACCGAGCAGGTCTAGATAACCATTGATCCGTGCCCGAGTTTTGTTTTTGCGGGAATTAGACATCGATCACCAGCCCGCACCAGTGGCCGTCGCCATCGCGCGAGATCTCGCGACAGCCGAGCTGAATGAACGTATCGGCCACGGCGTCGGCTTCGATCTCCCGGATGCCGCTGAGCAGGATTCGTTTTTTGGCCGCCCGTTTAATGAGGGGTGCGGCTTCGAGTAGCACCGATGTCAGAATGTTGGCGCAAACAAGGTCGGCGGGTTCGGTCGCCCAGTCTGATTCCAGCACGTTGGCCTGAAAGAAATTAATTTTTCCCTCCACGCCGTTGCGGATGGCGTTGTGGTTACATTGGTCGATGCAAACAGAGTCGTAATCAAAGGCATTGATCTGCGGGATCCCTTGTTTCGCGGCGGCGATAGAGAGGATTCCGCTCCCCGTTCCGGCATCGATCATGCTTTTGGGATGGAGGGTGCGAAAGGCCTCTTCAAGTGCTTCGAGGCAAAATTTAGTGGTGAAGTGCCCGCCGGTTCCAAAGCTGAGGCCGGGGTTGATAATAATATTAATTCGTTCATCCTTCGGGGCTTTTTCCCACTCCGGCACGATGCGTAAGGTTTGGCCAATTTCCAGTGTTTTGAAGTGATGTTGCCAAAAGGTGGTCCAATCCTGTTCTTTATATTCTTTGGTCTCCGCCGTTTGGATAGGGAGTTCGGGGGGAAGTATTTTTTGGGCAATCTCGGCCTCAATGAGTGAGTTGAAATAAATTTCAATCAGCGACTCTTCCGCAAGATGCCGCGTCATTTCGATCGGCTCTTTCTGCAGTACCTCGCGCACCCACTCGCAAACGAGGGGTACATTTTGTGTGGCAACCAGTAGCTTGAGCAAGCCGCCGCTATTATTATTTTGAGGGATCATAGGTTTCCTTAATTGAGTGTGAGTGCCCGCTGGAAGCAGGCGGTACGGGGGTATCGCCTGCATCTTGCAGGCCCGAGGAGTGGATGACCCGAATGCCTGCTTTCGCGGGGTTGGCTTGGATATATTTTCGAATTCGAACCCATTCATCTCTGTTGCGGACGATGTGGTCGTAGTATTCCTTTTTCCAAAGTGGCCCTGTTTCTCCAAGCTTCCGATTGATGGCATTTGCTGAAAAGGATTTCCAAGAATGCAAAATATCAGCGAGCGGATTTTGGTTCAAGGGCGTTACCAATACATGCACATGGTTTGGCATGACAACCCAGGCATCCAGCAAATAGCGCTCTCCTTCGAAATGGGTAAGCGTGTCGGCTACGATTTTTGAGAGAACTGGATCGCGAAAGCAGCACGAGCCCGCGCCGTCGTCGAGCCATTCGTTTACGCGATCAGAAAAGAGTTCGTTAAAGCGCTCCTGCTCTTTTTTAGAGTAGGGTGGTTGATGGTGCTCCTCCCATTTTTGGCGTAGCGCTTCATATTCCTTAATCCGCGATTGGGGAATGGAGTCGGCGAGACGAAAGGTGACGAAATAGGTGCAACCATCCTGTGTCCAATGCGGCAGGTTTTTCCGGCGGGTTTGGTGGATGTCTTGGTATGGGTTGAACCCCGCGCTTTCGGGGAGCCCGCTGGAAGCAGGCGGTACGGGGGTATCGCCTGCATCTTGCAGGCTCTCTGGAGAGCCCTTCAATCCGGTCGTAGAACGGGCACGGTTCTTCTGCTGGTCGCGGGCGGCCTCAACCATTTCAAGGGTTTCGTTCCAGTTGGCTTTCAGTAGTTGGTTGAACTGAGCGGTTTTTTTATGCGGCGGAACAAATTCTGAATCGCGCTGGATCGTGCCGATAAGGGTTGCATAGGTCCAGAGCAGGTCGATGTAGCCCGCGCGATTCGCTACATCAATCACGATAGGGGGAAACCCACCCCGAAGTATAGGGAGGTTGGATAGTAGACGGGCCATGCGCCCGTTGCCATCGAAGAAGGGGTGGATGCGAACAAACGACAAATGGATCCAGGCATAGGTTTCAATGGCCCGTTTGGCGGTGGTGGCCGCGTTCAGCCTTTTATTGAACTCCACGAGCCAGCGTTTCATCAGGTGGGGAGTATCGCTCGGAGAGGCATATTCCATGTAGATGACTTTGCCATCCTTCATTCCGGTGGTTCCATTCTCCTCTCGTTTCCAGTTCCCGATGGGCCGGAGATAGTCGATCGCCGACTTGTCCATCACCGCTTGATGCAGATCGAATAGATCGTTTTCAGCAATTGAATCCCGCTGCACCATTTCATTAATCAGGTCGATGGCGCGGGCGTGGCCGTAGACTTCCTGATGATCCCGCAATGGCTTCCCGCTGATGGTTAATCCAAATTCAAGCACCTTGAGGGTTTCGCCAAGAGTGAGTGTGTTGCCTTCGATGGCTGTAGAATCATGTGTCCAGACTGCCGCCACTTGCTTGAGCAATGACTCACGAATATCGCGCGGAAATCCATCATAGAATTGCTTATGGGAAGGCTTTTTTTCGAGGCGGGTTTTCATAAACGAAAACACAGCGTTATGGGAAACTCCGAGCGGATAGCGTTCATTCAATTGCGCCGCAATACGGCGATAACTTGTGCCCCCCAGAAGAAGGGAACGAATCTCTTTCTCATAAGGCGCTAATTTGGACTGGAAGGGTTTCCCGGGCATATCGTAACGACAATTCCTTTAATTCGCCGCAATTGTAACGACAAAATCAGGGTAATCAATCAAATAAGTCGTTACAAATCAGTTTGGTGCCGCGCTTGGCGAGGCAGGCGAGCCGCCTGCGGTACGGGGGGTGTATCGCTGGCAGCTTGCTTACTTTCTTTGGGTCCAAACTTTTTTAGAAAGCCAGGAATATCGGAGCGGTTACCGCGTTGGTAATCACTCCAAAGCGCTTCGCCGACCAATTTTTCATTCACCCCTTTCACAGAAGCCAGAAATTCTAATAGCAGTTTAGCGAGGCGCAATAGATGTAGATTCCCCGTGCTATTTGTTTGGGCATAGAGCCAGTTGCTCCACTGCATGAATTCTGCGAATGGGGAAGGGGCATCCTTCCAGATCAACGGCGCGGTATGGATGAATTGTCCATTGTTCACCGTGAGGTTCCAGTAGCGAGCGAATCGACTGATTTGCTGCATTTCCTCAAACGAAATTAAGTTCGTTTGTAAAATTTCGTAAGGCGCGTGCGGACTGTAGAGCATCTTCCAATCTTTAGAATGTTTAGTGATGGGTGCGCCCCGCAACCGCTTAAGAATGCCGAGCTGGATCTCCTGCGGATGAAGCGCAAGTAAGCGGTTAAAGCTGGACTCAAAACTGGCAAGATCTTCTCCGGGAAGACCTGCAATGAGATCGGAATGAATATGCACGCTGGTCTCTTCGCGGAGTCGCCGCATGTTGGTTTCGATCTTTTCAATGTTGAGTGGGCGTTGGATGCGATGGGCCACCTCTTCATTAAAGGTTTGAATTCCAATTTCGAATTGAAGCATGCCGGGCGGACATTGCTTGAGCGCTTCGATTAATTCATCGGGCAGATGGTCGGGAATAACCTCGAAATGAAGCATCACGCCCGGTTCATAGCGCTCCCGAAAAAAGGCGAGTACATTCAGCGCAAACGCAATGTTAATGTTAAAGGTGCGATCCACAAACTTGAAGGCCCGTGCTCCTCGTGCCAGCAAATTTTCAAAGGCAGGAAATAACGTTTCTTCGGGAAAATAGCGCATTTCTGGATCGAGTGATGACATGCAGTATTCACAACGAAAGGGGCATCCGCGCGAGGCTTCAACGTATATTGCGCGATGGGCAATATCCTCGTCCGTATATTCATTATACGGAAGTTGAATCTGCATCACATCCACTGGATCAGCCTTAATAATCCGTGGCAGGCGGGCCGCCTGCGGTACGGCGGTGGTGCTGTTGGTATCGCAGGCGGCTCGCCTGCTCCCCGCAAAGTCTACGCAAAGTCCGGCCTTTTCAGGGTTTTGGCGGATATAGTTTCGAATCCGAACAAGTCCTTCCTGATTGCGGACAATGTGGTCATAGCTTTCCGGTTGCCAGAGCGGGCCGTTGCGGTTCATTTTTTTATTGATGGCATGGGCGGAATAGGATTTCCATGTGTGGAGAATCGTTGATAGTTTAAACCTCGGAAATGGCCTCACCAACACATGCACATGATTGGGCATCACTACCCATTCATCGAGTTCATATCTTTCCCCGTCAAAGAGCTGGAGCGTTTCGGCTACATGCGCGGCAAGTTCCTTTTCCCGTAGACAACACGATCCCGCGCCCTCATCGAGCCATCCGTCGATCTGTTTTGAGAAGAGCTCTTCGAACCGTTTCTGGTCCTTTTTTGAATAAGGAGGCTGATGATGTTCCTTCCATTTTTCGCGTAACTCTTCGTAATTTTTGAGATGGGATTGCGCAATAGAATCCGCAAGGCGAAAGGTGATGAAATAAGTGCATTCATCCTGCGTCCAGTGGGGGAGGTTTTTCCGACGGGATTGATCGATTGGCTCGAAGGGGTTGAAGCCCGTGCTTGTGTTATCGGGCAGGCGGGCCGCCTGCGGTACGGCGGTGATATGGTCGGGCAGGCGGGCCGCCTGCGGTACGGAATTTTCATGCGGTGCGGCAAGTAGTGAATGGCAGAGCTTTGGGAATTCGACTTCGCCTTCGCCGCAGATCACGTGGTCGGCATATTGAAAGATTTCCTGCTCTTTGGTTTCGTAGCTAATTTCGGGGCCCCCGAGGATAATTTTTGTTTCGGGGCTAATGGCTTTAAGTAGTGCGGCGACTTTGGTGACGAGCTCGATGTTCCAAATATAGCAACCCAGAGCCACGATTTGCGGATGATGGGCAAGAATTTTTTCGACAGCCGTGCGGGGCTGCACGGCGATATCAAATTCCAAGAGTTTGGCTTGGTCTTTCAACTCCCCAAGATTGGCGAGCAGGTAACGCGCTCCAAAGGAGGTGTGTGCGTAGCGGGCATTAAATGCGGCAAGAATAATTTTAGCCATCTCTTCCCATCATATTATCGATGTCGCGGCACTGCGCATCGGTGAGTTCGCGGGCATGGCCGAGTTGGGCGGCATAGATATTAATCTTCGCAACATTTTCAAGCACCTCGATCCGATCAAAGGCCTGGAGTAAGGTGTCGCCAATACAGAGCACACCATGGTTTTCCAGCAATGCACAAAAGGTATTTTTCTTAAAACTTCCTGCAACGGAGTCGGCGAGTTCCGGCGTCCCCATCAGGGCGTAGGGGGCCATGACGGGTTCGCCAACGATGGCGTAGGCCTCGGCCACGAGCCGGACATTAATAGGGTTGCGCACGACGGTGAAGGTGCTGGCGCAGGGCGGATGAGCGTGAACGATGGCGTTGACGTGCGGGAATCGTTTATAGATTTCAAGGTGCATGGAGGTTTCGATGCTGGGCTTGAGTTTGGGGGTGTGATTGATGGCATCCATCCCGATTTCGGCAATCTGTTCAGCGCGCATGTTGCCTTTATCGGTTGCCGAGGGAGTGAGCAGGATGAGGTCTTTGGAAATACGCAAAGAAATATTACCGCCGGAGGTGGTGGTGAGCCCTTGGGTATAGAGGCGGTTCATGCAGTCGGCTACAGCTTGTTTTTGCTCAATCATTTCAACCTTTCTTTCGGGACGGGATTGCGGAATGGTATACCGTGAATTTGAGAGAAAAGGAATAACTCTATGCTGGAAACCGTACGTTGGATTACTGCTGAAGGGGAAGTGCTTGCGGGCGCGAAAGAGGGGCTGAATAGAGGCCCCGGAAAGCTGCGCATCATAGATCAGACCCAGCTTCCATCAAAATTAGTTTATCTTGAACTCGACGATATCGATGAAATTTGCGCGGCCATTAAGCGATTATCGGTGCGGGGCGCCCCCGCCATTGGTTGTGCCGCCGCACTAGGGTTGGCCGCGGCCGCCCAGCACGTTGATGCCGAGGAGTTTTCCGAAAAGATCCATGGATTAGCCGACCAGTTGGCCGCGTCCCGTCCTACGGCGGTGAATCTATTTTGGGCGTTGGATCGTTGTCGTAAGACGAAAAATAGGGAGGAACTTCTTCACGAGGCTTTGTTAATTTTAGAGGAAGATATTCAGCGGTGTCGGGCCATTGGCGAGCATGGGGTAAAATTAATTCAAGAGGGAATGGGCATCCTGACCCACTGCAATGCCGGGGCGCTGGCGACGGGCGACTTTGGAACCGCACTTTCGCCGATGTATGTGGCACATTCTAAGAACCGAAGATTTACCGTTTATTCCGATGAAACCCGCCCGCTTCTCCAAGGGTCACGCCTAACAGCTTGGGAGCTTCAGCGCGCTGGAATTGATGTGGTGACGATCTGCGATAACATGGCCGCGCAAGTCATGAAGGAGGGAAAGATTGATCTGGTGCTCGTTGGCGCCGACCGTATTGCGGCGAACGGAGATACGGCCAATAAGATTGGAACGTACGGGCTGGCGGTGCTGGCAAAATATCACGGAATCCCATTCTATGTTGCCGCGCCGACCTCCACCATTGATGCTTCATTAGAACACGGTGGATTGATCCCCATTGAACAGCGCGATGCCGCCGAAGTGGGCGCTCCAGAGGGGGTATGGGTTTACAACCCCGCATTCGATGTCACCCCGAATGAACTCATCACAGGAATGATTACCGAGAACGGTTTGTATGGACCTCCGTTTAAATTCAATTGACAAGGTATCCCCACTTAACCGAAAACTTGCCGCTATGAGTTTATCAATTTGCACCTATGGAAACCCAATCCTTCGGAAGAAGGCTCAGGAAATTGCGGAAGTCACCGGCGAGGTTCATGAGCTTGCGACAGCGATGTTGGAGATCATGCACAAGGAACGCGGTCTTGGCCTTGCGGCGGAGCAGATTGGGCGGACGGAGCGTATCTTTGTGATTGATATCCCTGCCGACAGCGATGTTGGCGAAGATGATCAGCGTGAGAATCCAGATATTGAAATGCCGCTCGTGTTCATTAATCCGAAGATTACGGGGCACACGGAGGATATACAGGTGGGTGAAGAAGGTTGCCTGAGCTTCCCGGATATATTTGCGACGGTGAACCGGTGGTATGAAGTGGATGCCGAATACACCGACCTCCACGGCCGCGTGCAAACCATCCATGCCAAAGGGTTACTTGCTCGCGCCATTCAGCACGAGCTGGATCATTTGGATGGCATTTTACTTGTTGACCGCATGTCGCATGTCAAGAAAGTGGCTCTCTCCGGAAAGCTCAAGCGGATCGTTAAGAAAACGAAACAAGCCCTATAAGAAGCCACGGGCAAATTCGGATTATGAAGCGACTTCCCGAAAGAGAACCGTTCTTCAAATAAAAAA
>JAOZSZ010000018.1:7476-12236 GCA_029939385.1 Pontiella sp.
AAAAAATCCGTGTCTTTCCGTGTTCATCTGTGGCTAAATCAAATCCATGATTATGTTGAATAAAACGATACGACTATTTCTCGATAGCATTGGCCGGCGGGATGAATACGAATTCTATCTCGATAAGTTTCGCGCCGACCATTCCGCCTGCTTTGCCTTGCTTTGCCCCGATCTTGAAAGCCTTGAAGCGGGGGCCGAGGTTTTGGCCTTCGATCTTCATTTTTTGCTTCGGCTTGAGCTCGTTCCTACTCTTCTCCTCTGCGGGGATGAGGCTAAAAAGATGCAGGCAGCTCTGGCCCTTGAACCTATTTTTGAATACCAATCTTTAGCGGCAGGATCTGTGGTTCACTTTATTGAGCAGGCGCGGGCGAATGAGAAAGTGCCGGTTTTGATGGCTGAAAATATGGAATTAGAAACGGCGCTATTACAACTGCTTCCCGAGGTGGCTCGGCGAGTACATTTTATTCGTGCGGCGGGCGGGCTGAAAAGTGCTGACGGGGAGTTGCTCCCTTACGTCTACACGCATCAGGAATGTGTTCAGGCGTTGGAACCCTTAGAGTTTGACTTCCCCGCGCTCGGGAAAAAGATTCTCAATGAACGGCAGGGCATGCATTTGTCGGTGACTTCTCCTATTAATCTGCTCCAAGAAATTTTTACGGTGAAAGGGTCGGGAACGCTATTTCGGAAGGGAAGTGAAATTAAGCACTTCTCAGGGATGGATCATGTTGACGGCGAAAAACTAATTGGTTTGCTCGAAGAAAGTTTTGGAAAAAAACTAATAGGCCATGCGTTTCTCGATCGGGTTAGTCATGTTTATATGGAAAAGAATTATCGCGGGGCCGTACTCCTCGAAAAGCATTCGGCGGGGCACTATCTCTCCAAATTTGCGGTGGGTCGCGAGGCGCGCGGCGAAGGCCTTGCCATGGAATTATGGAGCGAGGTGTGCCGTAATCATAAGGCGTTGTTCTGGCGCTCTCATAGCTCGAATCCATTTAATTCGTGGTATCGCAATCAAGCCGATGGCTATCATACCGTGGGCCAGTGGCAGATCTTTTGGCGGGGGGTTTCCGCCTCCTCGATTTCAACCCTTATTGAATTCTGCTCTTCGCGCGAAGAGGATTTTAATCTGTAGTCAAGAGCCCGCTCGGGTCTGGATTGACACCCCGCCGTGCAAGCACTAGGTTTTTGGCATTTCTAAATTCAAAAAAGGACGGTCATGTTGTGAGTACATCGAATTTCTTTGAGGCGTACTACGCCCATGTAGAAGAGCGTGCAATGGAGGGAATTCCTCCGCTTGCCCTGGATAAAAACCAAGCGGCGGAAGTCATTGAGCTTTTAAAAAATCCGCCAGACGGAAAAGAAGATGAGCTGATTGAACTGATCACGAATCGCGTGAATCCAGGCGTCGATCCAGCGGCACAGGTGAAGGCCGAATTCTTATTTGAGGTTGCGCACGGCAAGGCGTCGACTCCGCTGATTACAGCGGAGCAAGCCGTTGAATTGCTGGGGACCATGGTGGGTGGATACAATCTCGATGGATTGATTCAGCTGATTGAAGAGCAGGGGCCATTGGCCACCGCTGCCGGTGCCGAACTGAAACATATGGTTCTTTCGGTAAATCGATTTGAAGACCTCCAGACCTTGAGCGACAGGGGGAACGAGACCGCAAAAGATATTTTAGTTTCGTGGGCAAACGGAGAGTGGTTTACCTCGCTCCCAGAAATTCCCGAAGAGATTGAAACGGTAGTCTACAAGGTGGATGGCGAGATTAATACGGACGATTTTTCTCCGGCATCTTTTGCGTTCACCCGTGCCGATATTCCATTGCACTCGATCTGCATGGGCGGCTCGCTGTTTCCAAATGGTCCACAGGAAATCGCCGAACTCAAAGAAAAAACCAACCTTCCGGTTACCTTTGTTGGCGATGTGGTGGGTACGGGGTCATCGCGTAAGTCGGCCATTAACTCATTACTTTGGCATGTTGGTGATGACATTCCATGTATCCCAAATAAGCGCCGTGGCGGGATTGTGATTGGACGCACAATTGCTCCAATTTTCTTCAATACCGCTGAAGACTCTGGGTCGCTACCGATTCAGGCCGATGTGAGCGGGCTCACCACAGGGAACGTGATTAAAGTTTATCCGATTAAGGGTCTGATCACCGATGTGGACGGCAATGAAATCACCTCTTATGCGCTAAAACCGGATGCCATCCTCGATGAGTACCGAGCCGGGGGCCGTGTTCCATTAATCATCGGCAAGCAGTTGACCGAAAGGGCTCGTGAAGTATTGGGCATGAGCTCGCTGGATGAATCGGGAATCTTTGTGGTTCCGAATAATCCGCAGCCTACAGCAGGGCAGGGATACACGCTGGCCCAGAAGATGGTGGGCAAGGCTTGTGGCGTAGAAGGCGTTCTTCCCGGCACTTCCTGTCTGCCGAAAATGACAACGGTGGGTTCCCAAGATACCACGGGGCCGATGACGCGCAGTGAAATTACGGAGCTGGCTTGTTTGAAGTTTAATGCTGATCTGGTGATGCAGTCGTTCTGCCATACTGCCGCCTATCCGAAGCCGGCGGACGTGATTACCCATGCTACGCTTCCTGATTACATTATGAACCGCGGCGGGGTATCGCTACGTCCGGGGGACGGGGTGATTCACTCTTGGCTCAACCGCCTGCTGGTGCCGGATACGGTCGGCACGGGCGGCGATTCGCATACCCGTTTTCCGATGGGGATCTCATTCCCTGCCGGATCGGGGTTAGTGGCCTTTGCCGCGGCTCTTGGCGTTATGCCGCTCGATATGCCGGAATCTGTTCTGGTTCGCTTTAAAGGCGAACTACAACCGGGCGTTACCCTGCGCGATATCGTGAATGCCATTCCATACCAAGCCATTCAGAAAGGATTATTGACGGTCGAAAAGAAGAATAAGAAAAATATTTTTGCCGGGCGTATCCTTGAGATGGAAGGATTGCCGGATCTTAAGGTAGAGCAGGCATTTGAGCTGACAGATGCCGCTGCGGAGCGTTCCGCGGCGGCGGCGAGCATCAAGCTCGGCCGCAAATCCATCGTTGAGTATCTTCTATCGAATGTCACCTTGATGGAAGAGATGATCAACGGCGGTTACGGCGATGCCGAAACGCTCGCAAAACGGATCGAAGACGTTAAAGAATGGATCGAAAATGGCGAGCTGATGAGGGCCGACGAAAACGCCGAATATGCGGCGATACTTGAGATCGATATGAATGAAATCACCGAGCCGATTCTTTGCTGCCCGAACGACCCCGATGATGTGAAGAAACTGTCCGATGTGCAAGGTGCGAAAATCGATGAGGTCTTCATTGGTAGTTGCATGACCAATATCGGCCATTTCCGTGCGGCAGGCGAAGTGCTGGATGGCGAGGGATTCGCTAATGTAAACCTGTGGATCTGCCCGCCGACGAAGATGGATCAGACCCAACTAATGAAAGAGGGGTACTATTCCAAGTTTAGCGCGGCCGGTGCGCGGATTGAAATTCCGGGTTGTTCCTTGTGCATGGGAAATCAGGCCCGCGTTAAGGATAATGCGGTGGTGTTCTCCACCTCGACCCGCAACTTTAATAACCGTTTGGGAACGGGAGCTCAGGTTTATCTCGGGTCCGCAGAACTTGCGGCAGTTGTAGCGCTCAAGGGCGAGTTGCCGTCACCCGCTGAATACGTCAAAATCGTCAGCCCGAAGCTGAAAGGCAAAACGGAGCATATCTATAAATATTTAAACTTCCATCAGATGACCGGGTTTTCCGTGTAACGGATCGGAATTCATATCATGCCTTGCAAAGGCGGCTGAGAGGCCGTCTTTTTTAGTCATCGCTTTCAGCGATTCCGCCATCAAGTACGGCGGCGGTGGCGCCGCCGATGCCGAGACGGGTGGCGCCTTGTTCAAGATAGCCAATAGCGTCTTCCCAGGTTCGAATGCCACCGGAGGCCTTAATCCCCATTTTCGTTCCGACGGTTTTAACCATGACCTCAATAATTTCGGGAGTCGCCGATGCGAAGGCGAACCCGGTTGAGGTTTTAACAAAATCGGCCCCCGCCTCATATGAGAGCTCGCAGGCTTTGGCCACTTGTTCCAGGGAGAGGAGGGCACTTTCTTGAATAACCTTCACGATGATGCCGTGGGCGTGAGCAATCCTTACCACGGCTTGGATGTCATCATGAACGGCATTGAAATGGCCCGAGAGGAATTGGCCAATATTCATCACCATATCAATTTCCTGAACCCCGTCGTCAATGGCCTGCTTGGCCTGGAATTCCTTTGTGGCGGTGGTATCTGCTCCGTGCGGAAAGCTAAGGACGCAAGAAACCATAACGGGGGAGTCTTTGAGTAATTCTGCGGCGAGTTTTACATCGCACGGGCGTACGCACATGCTTGCAACGTTACGTTCGATACATAAAGCGGCGTTTTCCCGTAGATCCGTTTCGGTTTGTTCGGGTTTTAGTACGGCATGATCAATCGTTGAAGCCACCTCTTGAACCGTGTATTTGTGCATCATTAGAACCGCCTTTTCTCGGGATCATCTAATCCTTGAAAGAGGGGTTAAGGTAACGCGGGTGAGAGTCGGGATTCAATGCTGGGGAGTTAAAAAGTGTAGGTTCTCAATCTTTAGGCCGCGTGCGGATGGCACTTTTCTTCGGGAATGAGATGGGAGAGTTGTAGTTTAGGAATCTCTTCTTTCTCCGAAGGTTTGATGCAGGAGAGGATTCCGATCAATAGATAAACGA
>JAOZSZ010000019.1 GCA_029939385.1 Pontiella sp.
AAGGAGCTGTTTTCTGGCGGGGCGATGCGGGCGAGCACGCTGAAAGGGTTGATTATTCACACGGCGGACGATCTGGGCCGACCGGGGCCAGACTATTCTAATGGCTGGGGGTTGATGAATACATTGGCCGCCGCCGAACTGCTCAAAAACTCTGTGGCCAATCCAAGTATGCTGACGGAGACCACCGTGACGACCTCACAAAAAAGCGATACCTACACTTTTTTTAATATGGGTAATGAGTCGATCCGTGTGACGCTCTGTTGGACGGATCCGCCGGGTACATCGACGACGGAAAACGATAGCCGTGATCCGGTGTTGGTCAATGACCTTGATCTCAAGGTGGTTGGCCCAGATGGAACCGCTTGGCCCTATTCGCTTAGCTATGACGATCCATCGGCTGATGCCACGACAACCGGAAAAAACAATATTGATAATGTGGAGCAGGTTTATA
This sequence comes from Pontiella sp., assembly GCA_029939385.1. Classification (GTDB taxonomy): domain Bacteria; phylum Verrucomicrobiota; class Kiritimatiellia; order Kiritimatiellales; family Pontiellaceae; genus Pontiella. The sequence goes on from JAOZSZ010000019.1 coordinate 452, forward strand.
TCGCCACGCCCACCGCCGGGGAATATACGATTACCGTCAAGTCCGATGGGGTGGTGGACGGTAATGAACAGTGGTATTCTCTTTTGATCTCGGGTCAGGAAAGCGATTCCGATAACGATGGAATGTCGGACTATTGGGAATCGCTCTATTTCTCTAGTCCAACCGGTGCGATTGCCTCGGCAGATTCGGATGGCGATGGAGCGGATAATCTAACGGAATATATTTCTGGATACGATCCCACTGATTCCAATGAAGTTTTTAAAGTAGTAGATTTCACAGCACCACTGGATGGAACCTCATCCTTTATTTTGGTTTGGAATCCGGTGGTTGGCCGTCTCTATAATGTTCTATGGAGCGATAATTTAGTTTATACTCCCTTTGAATTAATCGGAACAAATCTTCCCTATACGCAGAATTGCTATACGGATATACTCGAACGCGCTAGTTTGGAAAACTTCTATCGTGTGGATGTGCATTTAGATTTAGAGGAGTAGAGCCATTCTTATATCGGAAAAGGTATTTATTATACGTGGTTTATTATGAAACTCGGACGCATCGTTCTGAATCTGTTACTCATTACCCTCTTGGTTTTTGTGTGGAGGTCTCTCCTTTCATCTTCTTCAGACGGGGAGGAATCCCAGCCGTCAGAAGAAATTGTTTTATCTCCCGAACCCATTCTCTCACAAGAAAATCCTTTGCAGGCCACCGCTTCCGTAGTTATTGATGAACCGGAGCAACCCCCCGTTCAATCGGTGGAAGAACGTGGCGATGCGCTCCTTTTTGAAATTGATGCTCTTGGAGGAACCCCCTTCGATCAATCCATCCTTATGCCGTTTGAGTGAGCACAGCCTTATTAACAAGGAGATGAAATCATGAAGTATGGCGCCGTTTTATTTATATCCTTATTTTTTATTACCTCTTGTGGAAAGGAAGCCCCGGTTAGTTATCAAGTGCCAAAGCCATTGGCTCCCTCACCTTCGATCGTGCAAACCTTGGGCTCGGAGGCGGATAACCAAGCGGTGCAGGCGGCTCATGCTGTAAGGGCTACAAAAACTCCGACCGCTTTCGATTTTGTAAGTGAATTGCCTTTGGGATGGACGGAGCTTCCGGGCACTGGAATGCGGGAGGTCAGCTATGTTATTGAAGAGACTTCTATTGATTTCTATTTAATCCGTTTGTTCGTCAGTGATGTGTTGAGCATGGTGAATCGTTGGCGTAAACAAGTGGGCCTTCCCCCAGAGAGCTTGATTGAAATCGAGCAGGATATTGAAATCTTTCACGTTGATGGGAATGAGGTTAAATATATTGAAATCTATAATCCTGAAGTAGGAAAAGGCATTCTGGTTTTCATGGTGGATCGTGCCCCGCAATATGGGTATTTCACCGCCAAGGGTTTGGTTGGTGAATTGAAGGTACACGCGGCGGATCTTCGTACATTCATCGAGTCCATAAAAATAAAGTAGTCCGGTTCACGATGAATAAGATCATTTCCTTTTTTCTTTCGTTAAAGCTAACGGTAACCTTATTGGCTTTGAGTATGGTGTTGGTGTTTGCCGGAACACTCGCGCAGGTGCATCAAGATATTTGGACCGTAGTGGAGCTCTATTTCCGTTGTTTTATTGCGTGGATAGATTGGTCCATTTTCTTTCCGTCCGCATGGGCTATTCCCTCGGTTAAAATACCGTTCCCAGGTGGATTTTTATTGGGCTGGCTGTTGGTAATTAATTTGATCGCAGTACATGGGGCCCACTTTAGGATTCAGGTAAAAGGTGGACGGAAAGTGGCCGGAATCGTGATGCTTCTATTGGGTGTTCTCGTGACCCTCGGTGTGATGTTTGGTTGGGGGACGGCATCGGTTGCAACTTCTGAAAGCGATGCCTTTTGGCGCGTTTTTCTGCGACTTGGGCGGGGCTCCCTCGCGGCGCTGGTGCTTTATGTTGCGTGTATTCTGCTCTATCGCAAGCGCGCGGGCATGGTGTTGCTACACGGTGGAATTCTTTTTCTGATGATCGGTGAATTTGCTACCGCACTTTTTGCGGTCGAGGCCACCATGACCATTAAAGAGGGAGAAACGGTTGGATATATCGATCACTCTCGGGAGGTCGAACTCTCTTTTACCGAGGGCTCTAATCCTGCCTTCGATCAGGTATTTGTGGTTCCTGAACATAAGCTTAAGTCGGGCGCCCTGATATCGCGATCGGATCTTCCTTTTGATCTTCGTATTAATCGTTTTATAAAGGAATCCTCTCGACCTCAGTTGCTTGCGGCTGTTCCTTCGGCTCTGCGGGAAAACTATCCGGCTTATGAAGGATATGGATCGACGGTGTATGTGGCCGAAGCGTCTGAAAGCGGGGGCGTGGGCGGCGGAAGAAATGCGCCGGCGGTGGATGTGGATCTAATCGATCGTGCTTCTGGAAAGTCCCTGGGGCGCTATATATTTTCACTTTGGTTTTATCCCAATTTTGTCAATCGTGCATGGGATATGCCTCAGACCATTAGGGCGGAAGGGAAAATGTATACGGTTTACTTGCGGTCTCGGCGGGAATATTTGATCTCCTCTGAAGGGAATCCATATTCGATTAAGTTGCTCGATTTTGTGCATGAAAAATATGAGGGCACGCAAACCCCGAAGGACTTCGCGAGTCAGATTCTACTCATTAACGAAGAGGATAATGTGAATCGCGAACTACGCATTTGGATGAATAACCCATTACGCTATGCTCGGCGCACCTTTTATCAATCCGGTTATCTTCCCGGCGATAGCGGTACAATCCTGCAAGTGGTTCATAACGATAGTTGGATGATTCCGTATCTCTCCTGCATGTTTGTTTTTGTGGGCATGAGTGCTCAGTTTATTCAATCGCTACGCCGTTATTTAAAGAGGACGGACGCATGCGTAAGATAACGATCCATCTATTGATTGTACTGTTTTCGATCTGGTTTTTTCAGAAGGGGGTAATGCTTCCCCAGGAAACGGCAGAAGATTTCCAGCTGAATGCCTTCGCGCAACTGCCCGTAAAATTTGAAGGGCGAAGAAAGCCGATCGATACGTTTGCGCGTAATCTGCTGACGATTTTATCGGATAAGCAAACGGTTCGCGTTGACGGTAAAAAAGGTTCGGCAGTTCATTGGTTGCTCGGCGCGATCTCGGGCTCGCCCGAAGCGGAAAATTATAATGTTTTCCGTATTGAGAATCTGGATGTGCTCTCCAGCCTTGGTCTCGAAGAACGAAAGGGCTTCCGCTATTCCTATCGTGAGATTATTTCTAAGGTTGGAACGCTCGATGCCGCCGTCCGCGCGGCATATGGCCGGAATGAAAACCAGCGAGATTTGTATGATAAGCAGATGATGAAGCTGGCCCATAAATTTTATCTCTATCAAAATGTGACGGCTTCCTTCGAGGATCCATCGACCCTTCCTCCAGAGCAGTGGCCTTACACGGCCCAACGCTATCAGCAGCTCGAAAAATATTCTATTCCTCTCCTGATTCCTTCTGGAGAGGCTCCTGTGCGATGGACGCCATTGATGAGTGCATTGCTTGCCGTGCGGAGAGGAGCATCCGATCCGCAGGCCGTACGCATGGGCGCCATGCTTGCCGCCTATCGAATAAACGATGCGGCACAGTTTAATCACGAATTAAAGGAATATGGCGCCGCGCTTCAGTCCAATAATCCTGCGGTAATAAAGAAGCTTTCCTTCGAAATCTTTTATAACCGCCTTTCGGCCTTTATGAAATCGGCGCAGCTTTATCTACTAGTTTTTCTCATTAGCTGTTTTGGATGGCTGGCGCGCAAGCGGGGGCTAATCCGTTTGGCATTAACGCTCATGGTTTGTGCTTTTATTCCACACACATTGGCCATTATTGCTCGAATGTTTCTTTCGGGATATCCGCCGGTCACGAACCTTTATTCTTCCGCCATTTTTATTGGTTGGGCGGCGGTTTTGGCGGGGATTATACTAGAAAGGGTCTATCGCAAGGCAGATGGAATGGGCAATCTCGTCGGAAGTATTGCGGGGTTTACTACGTTATTGATCGCCCATTTTCTGGCAGGCGATGGCGATACGATGGAACAGATGCGTGCGGTGCTTGATACCCGGTTTTGGTTAACCACCCATGTGATCACCATCTCCCTCGGTTATATGGCTACGTTTGTGGCGGGCACCTTAGGGGTCTTTTATATTTTTTCAGGGCTCTTCACGCGGCGGTTGGATGAGCAGACGAATGAAAATATGGCTCGTATGATGGTTGGAACCACTTGCTTTGCCTTGTTGTTTAGCTTTGTTGGAACCGTGTTGGGCGGTTTGTGGGCCGACGATTCGTGGGGCCGTTTCTGGGGCTGGGACCCGAAGGAAAATGGAGCCTTATTAATTGTTTTGTGGACGGCTATTATGTTGCACGCACGGTATGGAAAAATGGTGCAAAATCGCGGGTTTGCCGTTATGACCGTCGGCGGAAATGTGGTGACGGCGTGGTCTTGGTTTGGTGTGAATCAACTTAATGTGGGTTTGCACTCCTATGGATTCACTCAGTCGGCCTCGTTGGGATTAATGATTTTTGTGGGGTTGCAATTGGGGGTGATTCTGCTCGGTCTTATTCCTCTTCGATTTTGGAAGAGTGCAACCTGTAAGCCATAAAAAAAGCCCTCCGCAATTTGCGAAGGGCTTTTGGACCGAAGGAATTCGTTTAGTTTCCTGCGCGCCCTCCGACGCCCTTCGTTCCTTTTGCAATCTCTTTGGATTTCCCTTTTGGGCGTAGTGAGCGAGAGGCTTCGCCGGCTTTCCACATTTCAGAGTTGTGCATTTTGGCGAGCTCTTTATCGAGACGCTCTTTGTAGTTCTTCGCCCCGCAAACGCGCAGAACACGCTTGGCCTCATCTTTGTTTTTGACGGATTTATAGAGGTCTTTAAAGACGGGAAGGGTCGCCTTCTTAAACTTGGGCGCCCAGTCGAGTGCCCCGCGCTGTGCTGTGGACGAGCAGTTCGAGAACATCCAGTCCATCCCATTTTCATCGACAAGACGGATCAGGCTTTGGGTGAGCTCTTCGACCGTTTCGTTGAAGGCTTCGGACGGACTGTGGCCATTTTTGCGAAGGACCTCGTATTGGGCTTCCATCACCCCAGCCAATGCCCCCATCAGGATGCCGCGTTCGCCGACGAGGTCGGAGGTGACTTCCTTTTCGAAGGTGGTCGGGAAGAGATAGCCGGAGCCAATCCCAATCCCTATGGCCATGCAACGCTCTTCGGCGTTTCCGGTGTAGTCCTGATGAATGGCAAAGCTGGAATTAATACCCGCACCACTGAGAAAATTGCGACGAACATTGAGGCCCGAGCCTTTCGGGGCAACGAGGATGACATCCACATTTTCGGGTGCAATAATTTTGGTGAGGTCGTTATAGACGATGGAGAAGCCGTGCGAGAAATAAAGGGCATCGCCTTCGTTGAGGTTACGTTTAATTTGTGGCCAGCAGATTTTCTGTGCTGCATCGGAGAGTAGGTATTGGATGATGGTCCCTTTTTGTACCGCTTCTTCAATTTCGAAGAGCGTTTCCCCCGGAACAAAGCCATCTCGTTTAGCCCGATTCCAATCCTTCATAAACTTTTTGGATTGGCCTACAATAACGTTTAATCCGTTATCGCGTAGATTGAGTGCTTGGGCGGGGCCTTGGACACCGTAACCGATGATGGCAATGGTTTCCTTCTTCAACACCTTCCGCGCTTTCGCCAAGCTGAATTCTTTGCGAGTTACAACGGTTTCCTTTGTTCCTCCAAAATCAATGATTGCCATGTTGTGTTCTCCTTAATAGTTACTAGGTTTATTCATTACTTCTGCCAGAAGGCAGGATTATTAAACACCGCTTCATCGAGCGTCAACGCGCAAACGTATAAATTCGCGGGTTATAACTCTTTTTCATTTGCTTTTCTAGCGCATGGAAATATCTTTAGGACAACTACTTTTTGAAGGCTCTATAACGAGGATGATAACCACCATGGAAATGTTCAATTCACTGCTTATTTCGCTGCCTATTGCTGATATGACGGGGGCCTTCGCGGATAGTACGCTTCCGGGAAAAGTGATTGTGGTTTTTCTATTTATGGGGTCGGCGTGGGCCTGGACCATTATGCTGACCAAGTGGTGGCAGCTCAAGCATGCGAGTGAGGCCACCATGGATCTGCTGGAAGCCTTTCGTTCGGAACGTAACCCGACGGCACTGTTTACTAAGCGGGAGGATTATCCGGGAACCCCGCTCGACATAATCTATAAAGCCGGCTGCACCGCACTCGGGGGCGAACTTCAGGCCTATGGAATTGATCCGGATGATTTGCTGATGGGCGGAATGACTTCCGAGGCCCATCGTCGCCTTTCGCTCAATCAACTGGAAACCTTACGAGCGGTGGTGGATCGTAATGTTGCCGACGAAGCGCTCAATCTTGAAGATCAGATGGGCATGTTGGCTACGGCGGTTAGTGCGGCCCCTTTTCTCGGATTGCTGGGTACGGTTTGGGGGGTGATGGATGCTTTTTCGGGGATGGCGGCATCGGGCAATGCGGCACTCTCGGCCGTGGCTCCAGGAATTTCGGGTGCACTGCTCACGACGATTGTTGGCCTGCTTGTGGCGTTGCCTTCTATGATTGGTTACAACCTGCTTTCTAGTAAAATTCGAAGTATCTCGGTGCAGATGGATAACTTTGCGCAGGAATTTGTTTCGGCCATTCAAAATGCATTTGTAATCGAAGCGTAGGATCTTTTTAATTTTTGGGTGTATGACCGCTTTTAAGGGAAATAATTAAATGGCACGAAGAACCAGCCTAGTTTCACTCCAGCAAATCAGCGATATCAATATGACGCCGTTGATGGATCTGACGTTTATCCTGTTGATTACGTTTATCATCACGTTTCCGCTGATCGAGCAGGGGATTGCGATCAACCTGCCGAAGGGCAAGGCGGCGGATATGCAGGATGCCGTGACGCGATCGATCAGCCTCAACTTTGATAAGCAGCTCTATCTCGACGACTTACCCGTTTCAAAGGAAGAGCTCATTGCGGCTATGATGGAGGTGAGCGAAACGGAACCCGACTCAACCATCTACGTACGCGCCGATCGCAAGTTGCCCTATGGTGAGGTCGTTGAGATCATGCGGATTCTCCACACCGCCAACATCACTCGAATGGCCTTGGTGACGGAATCCGATTAATGAATGCATTTCAAAAAAGAATCACCCTGCGGGTTGTGGGCGTTCATGTGGCCGTTGTTTTGGTGCTGTTGTTTAGTTCTCTTTTACGGGGATGTTTCAAACCGAAGCCTAAAGAAATTATCACCTTCATTGATTTCGGGGCTCCGGCGCCGCAGGTCACTATTGCGTCGGTTACTGAAATGGCCGAATCTGAACCCGAACCCGTTGCGCCTGCGCCGGAACCTGCTCCTATTCCGGAGCCGGTGAAGCTGAAGCCCAAGCCTGTGGCAAAACCTAAACCAAAGCCCAGGGTTGAGACGCCTAAACCTAAGCCGAAGCCCAAAGAACCAGAAAAGCCGAAGTGGAAGCCGACGGATCCAAAGAAAATTAAGATTGGCAAGAGGGTCAATGATGCGCCCGCGCCCCGTGCAATTTCGTCGGCAGATATAAAAAAGGCTTTAGCTGGAATTTCATCCTCTTCACCCTCTGTGGCAACGGGGAACCCTAGCCAGTTTAATGCTTATTATGGGCAGGTAATGCGATTGTTTTATAACCATTGGAAGCCGCCGGGATCCGCCTCTTCCGCAACCGGATCAACGACGATCCGGATTTCAATCCGAAAAAATGGACAAATTACAAAAAGAAAAAAAAGGACAGGGTCAGGCGATTCTCTTTATGATAAAACGGCCATGGATGCAGTGAATGCGGTAAGTGTTCTGCCTAAGCCCCCTTCAAACTATCCGTATGATTATGTGGAAATAGTTTTTACGCTGGAGAATTAAAAGATGAGAAGAGTATTTTTAATGGGATGTGTTGCTTTAGTTTCTGCGGGGGCTTTTGCCCAGCGTGTGGAAGTGCGGAAAAGTGGAGAAAGCAAGATTACAATCAACCTAGGCTCGTATCGAGTGGGCGGAGATGTAGCGTCTAAAACCTTTCTTTCGGTGCTCAAAACGGACTTAAGCCGCTCGGGCTATTTCAAGGTAATCTCTAGCGGCGGCGAGTTGAATGTGGCGGGGTCGTGTGTTTCGGCGGGGACAAGTCTGAAGGCCGATTGCCATTTGTATAAGGGAAGTACTCGCCAGCGGTTGCTTGGAAAAACCTATAAAACAACCACGGCCGATGCTCGCGGACTAGCGCATCGGGTGGCGGATGAGATTCTCTATGCGGCAACCGGTAAAAAGGGGATGGCTTCGGGTAAGATTGCTTTGGTGAGTAATCGGACGGGGCGTAAGGAACTTTATGTTTGCGATATAGATGGAAAGAATATCCGACAAATCACAAAAGATCGCAGCATCGTGGTGGGTCCTGGATGGGCTCCCGACGGTAAGAATATTATCTATACCTCCTACAAACGGGGCTATCCAAATGTATATCTAACCGGACGGGGCAAGCCCCTTTCCAGCCATGGAGGATTGAATGCGAGTGGAGCTATCTCTCCCGATGGTAAAAGTCTCGCCGTGATTCTTTCTAGAGATGGAAACCCTGAGCTTTATCTTAAAAGTCTTCGCACCGGTCGGTTGACGCGATTAACGAATACGCGGAGAGGGAACGAGGCCAGTCCTTGTTGGTCTCCGGATGGAAATCATATTGCCTATGTTTCTGATACGAGCGGAAAGCCACAAATCTATATTATGCCCCGAAGCGGGGGACGGGCGCAGCGCTTAACGAGCTCGGGTTCGGAGAGCGTATCACCAAACTGGGGGCGGAATGGATATATTGTTTATAGTAGCCGGATCGGAGGGCGCTATCGGATCGCCATGGTCAATCCTGTCGCAAAATCAATGAGGGTTTTGGAGACCGATTGGGCGGACTATGAAGACCCGAGCTGGGCTCCCGATGGACGCCATATTATCTGTTCGCGAACGGCTAGTTATCGTTCCTCCATCTACCTTCTTGACACGCTGAAAGATTCTCCTGTAGCTTTACTCACTGGGTCGGTTGATTGGTACTCTCCGGCCTGCTCACCATAAAAAAATGCAAGGCGGGGTATTATGAATATGAAGAGTTATAAATTTCTATTTTTTGCGGTTTTAGCCATTTCTGTAACGGTGCTAAGTGGATGTCGTACAAAAAAGCCTTCTTCGGGAATGTATGGTTCCGACAATATGTATGGTGGAGCCATCATTGATGATGATATTCAGTTAAATCCCGATAATATGGGGCTTCCAATGGATGGAGATCGCAACATGTTCGAGGCGGTTATGTTTGCTTACGACAGTTCGCAGGTAAATCCAGAAGAAGCGGGCAAAGTCGAAGCCGTCGCTAAATACCTCAATAAAAAACGGGGCAGTGGTGTGATTGTTGAAGGGCATGGCGATGAGCGCGGCAGTCGCGAATATAATCTTACGCTGGGCGAGCGCCGTGCGCTAGCCATCCGCGATTATCTCATCAGCCTAGGGGTTGATCCTTCCTCCATCCAAACCAAGAGTTTGGGTGAAGAAATGCCCTCGAATATGGGGCATGATGAAGACGCATGGCGTCAAAACCGTCGCGGCGTTTTTGCCATCTATTAATGCGGTTCTGAAAAATGCGGGTTCGTCCCGCATTCTATTTTCTTTATGCAATTCTTCTTCCCTACGATCGCCATATTACCGGATATGCTTTTTAGTGCCTTAAGCGTGATTGCGGCCATTGTGATTTCGTTTGTGGGGATTACTTTCATTGCTAGTTACTACCGCTTTCAGCACATCATTCAGATGGCCAAAGGTACTAATCCCGCGGATATGGGCGCCACCGAAACCGATATTTTGCGAGTTCAACTGGCGCGCTATTTCGCCGGTTGCGCACGACGAGGAACATCCTTTTCAATTTCACTTATTCATTTTGGTGATTCCGCAGTTGCTGTACGAATGGATTCTCCCGTTGTTGATGCCGTCAGGCGAGCCACTCGGTGCGATGACACGATATGTATTTATGATGAACAGACGGTGGCGTTATTAACCGAAATTGAATCAGACGATGTCATATCTATTCTCTCGCGTATCACTTCGGCCGTTGCGCAAGCTTGTCCTGAAGTTTCCATTGAAGCGTTGCGCGTTGGTATTGCTTCTTATCCCGGGCACGGGCTGAGTAGTAAGAATTTGTTAGGTGTTGTTCGAGAAGGATTAGCACAGGCTAATGCAGAAAATCCAATTCTCCTTCCAGAGATTGTGAATGTGGACGAAGATGAAGAAGAGCACGAACAATCGGATGTAAGTGTTGAGGAGACCGGCTCTAGGGGGTGGAAGGAGCGCCGCCGGAGTACGATGTTGGACGAGCTCACGGGGGTATTAAAACCTTCCGCTGTTTCCTCCTACATGCAGCGGCTAATGAGTGATCTTCGTCATAAAAAGAAAGCGGTTAGTCTTTTTTGTATTGGAATAAATAACATCGATCATATTACTCGTTTCTATGGAGAAGAAGGTGCGGATGATGTCCTGGTTGGAGTCAGCCAGATTTTACAGAAAAATCTTCGCGCAGATGATCTAATTGGACGTCATGAGAAATATGCTTTCCTTGTTTTGGCGCCCATCTCATTAAAAAATGCCGAGGTCATAGGAAAACGAATTAGCGCTCTTGTGCAACAAAGCAATTTTGTTTCTGGAAACAAAAAGATCAAGACAACCATCACTCTCGGTGTTTCGGCCTATCCCGAGCATGGGCGCAATCTGCATCAGCTTTATCAAGCGGGACAGAAGGTCCTCGACTATAGCCGCTTGCATGATATCCGTGCTTATGCGATCTATAATCCAGAGATTCATGATAGTATGTCAACGAAGCCCATGAAGAGTATTAAGTCCGTGAAGGCCTGATTCAACGAGGGAGAATAAGTATGAAACTAGGTGTAAATATTGACCATGTGGCGACTCTACGCCAAGCCCGCGGAACGGTCTATCCTGACCCACTCGATGCCGCAATCCTATGTGCCCGAGCCGGTGCCCATGGCATCACGGCTCATTTACGCGAAGATCGTCGTCATATTCAAGATGATGATATCTTTCGGCTCAAGGAACTTCAGCCTCTTCCGCTCAATCTTGAAATGGCCAATGTTGAGTCTATTGTTGAGATCGCACTCAGCGTGAGACCTGCGGAGGTTTGTTTGGTTCCCGAAAAGCGGCAAGAGCTTACCACGGAAGGGGGGCTGGATGTTATTGCTCATTTCGATGCGATTAAGTCTACGGTTCATTGTCTTTCTGAGGTAGGGATTGAGGTCAGCTTATTCGTCGATGCGGAAGAAGAAATCATCGCCGCCTGCAAGGATATTGGCGCGCCGACCATCGAACTGCATACGGGGCACTACTGCGATGCCGAGCCCAACGAAGGGGCGATCTATATGGAAAAACTTATTCGATCAGCAGATTTTGCGAACTCCCTAGGCCTTAAAGTCAATGCGGGGCATGGGATTAATCAGGAAAATCTAGGGGGCATCTTCTGTATTCCCCATATCAATACGCTGAACATCGGTCACAGCATCATTTGTCGCGCGGTCTTTCATGGGCTAGAAATCTCCGTGAAGGAAATGCTCGTGGGCATGCTCGAATATAA
>JAOZSZ010000184.1 GCA_029939385.1 Pontiella sp.
CGTGGCAACCTTCCTTATAGACGCCGGGCTCGATGGTGATAACCATACCCCGTTCAAGTGGCGTGGCGCTCTCCTTGCCTTGGCTAAAGTTTTGCGGGCCTTCGTGAATGTTGAGGTAGTAGCCAACACCATGGCCGGTTCCACATTTATAATCCATGCCATGCTCCCATAGCGGCTGACGGGCAAGGATATCGAGGCCGGAGCCGGCGGTCCCTTTAAGGAAGCAAGTGTCCGAGAGGCTGATCACCCCTTTAAGGACAAGGGTATAGTCGAGACATTGCTCTTCGGTAAGTTCTCCGAGGGCAATGGTGCGGGTGATGTCGGTGGTCCCTCCTTGATATTGCCCACCGGAATCAATAAGGAAGAAGCCGTTCGGCTGGAGAGTAGCGCATGTTTCGGGGGTCGGGCTGTAGTGCATCATCGCGGCATTGGCGCCATAAGCGGAAATGGAGTCAAAGCTGAGGTCAACACACTCGGGGTTGCTTCTGCGGAAGGTTTTGAGCTGCTCGGCGGCCGAGCATTCGGTCAAACCGCCTTGGGGAAGTTGCTCTTCGATCCACCTTAAAAAACGAACCATTGCAACGCCGTCGAACTCTTGGACTTTGGCCCAGTTTTTGAGTTGCACCTTATTTTTACGCGCCTTCGGTAGGTCGGTTAGATCGAGGTCTTCAATCACAGTACACTCCGCAGGGATAGACTGGCGCAGGTATGCATTGACTCGGCGGTCGTCGAGATAAACGGACTGTTCCGTTGAAAGCGCCTTTAGCGCATCGGTAATGGAGGTGTAAGGAAAAATCTCCACCCCACTCTCGGCCAGCTCGGCGCGTACAGCGTCCGAAATCTTGGACTCGTCCACAAAAAGGCGCGCACGATCGGCCGCAACCAAGGCATAGGACGCCACCGCAGGACAATGGGGAATATCGTTGCCACGAATATTGAACAACCAGGCGATATCGTAGAGGAAGCTGACCAAATAATGATCGGCATCCTTTTGGTCCATGGCCGTCCTGATCTCCTTTAGTTTTTCTGAGGTGGAGCAGCCGGTGTATTCAATTCCGTGCAGATGAACTGGAGTGGTTGGAAGCGGAGGACGGTCCGTCCAAAGTGCGGAAATTAGATCGCAATCGGTAACCAGCTGAATCTCTTTTTTATCCAGCTTTTTCTTCCACTCCTTTGCCTGCGCCGCGCTCAGTTGCCGACCATCAATTGCCACCACGCCGCGCTCCTTCACATTTTCGCAGACCCAATCGATCAAGGTCGGTACTTCAGGCATTCGCATCCGGAAAAGTTCAATTCCTGAGCCTTCCAGCTCCTGCTCGGCCTGAATAAAATAACGTCCATCCGTCCACAGCCCCGCCGTCTGGTGGAGCATTGCCACCGTTCCTGCCGACCCCGTGAACCCACTGATCCACTCGCGGCATTTCCAATGAGTGTTCACATACTCACTTTGATGCGGGTCGGAGGCCGGAACAATATAGGCGTCAAAGGAGTTCTTGACCATCAGGCCGCGAAGGTGCTGTAGGTTTTTCTGGATGTTACTTTTCATGAGGGGCACTTTATATTTGAAAGAGGTGGAAATAAAAAAACCGCCCAACGGAAATCCACGGGGCAGTTTTGTTTTTAACGGGCAGATCTACTCTTCGACTACGGAAAAGTCGTCTTTACCAACGCCACACTCGGGGCATTCCCAATCATCGGGAATATCTTTAAAGGCTGTGCCGGCAGCAATTCCGCTATCGGGATCGCCAATTATTGGATCATAGACCCAGCCACATACATCACAGATATATTTCTTCATCTTATATACTCCTTCGGGTTAAAAAACTGAAAATATCATTCCGCGCTTTCGCGTTTGCCGCAAGGTCTTTTCGATATGGATTTATGTGCGGCCAAACTGCTCGGCATATTTACCTAACATCCGCCCGGCGTTGCGACACTCCTCAAGAATTTCGGGCGTCGGAACATATTGAGCTCGAAGCGGGGCACGCATCATATCAATTTTCATCTCTTCCATGGCGATTCCTATTTCCGCAGGCCCGCCTCGCTTACTCCATCCATAAGACCCGAAGGCAAAGCCCTGCTTATGGGTAGGACGCAGCCCCGTCATGTAGCACAGCACGCTGGCCATACTAGGCATAATTCCATTATTGAGTGTTGGAGAGCCAATGGCGAGAGCCGCACAATCAAGCACTTCGGTCACAATGCGCGTGGCGTGGGTGGAATCAACATTTAAAAGCTGTGCCTCAACATCATACTCCTGCGCCCCTTCGAGGATGGATCGAGCCATCTTCTCGGTGCTATGCCACATCGTGGCATAGAGAACGACGACCTTCGGCCGCGGCTTGCAAACCACCCATTTCTGATAGGCTTCAAAAACTTCCTTGATGTGACTCCGCCAAATCATTCCGTGGCTGGGGGCAATCATTTCAATATCCAGCTCTGCGGCACGGGCCATGGTCTGAGCAACCGGCCGGCCATAAAGCATAACGATATTGGCATAATACGTTTTTGCCTCTTGCAGGATAACATCGAGCGACTCTTCGTCATCAAATCGAAAGGCGGAGGCATAATGCTGACCAAAAGCATCCATCGAGAAGAGTAATTTATCTTCTGGAACATAGGTGAACATCGATTCTGGCCAATGCACCATGGGGGTATTAATGAATGAAAGCGTGCGTTTTCCTAAAGAAATGCTATCCCCATCTTCAACTATATTCCATTTCCAGGAGGTAGTATCGTAATGCATTTCTAACGTAATTTTGCACTTCGCATTACAGATGAGTTCGGCTTGTGGACAAGCCGCCATTAAATCGGGTAAGCCGCCGGAATGATCGGGCTCGGCATGATTACAAACCACATAATCAATATTCTCAAGAGCGGTCAGGGCTTGAATATGCTCAATGAGCTTCCCCACATAAGGTGCTTTCACCGCGTCAATTACGGCTGTTTTTTCATCCCGAATCAAATAAGAATTGTACGTTGAGCCATTGTTCGTTTTATACCCATGGAAATCACGGACGGTCCAATCGACATAACCTACCCAATCGATTCCTTCTTTTAGTGTAATTTTCATTTCTTATTCTTTCTCCAATTCGATTCTTTTGCCAGCTGAGTTAACGTGGTTTTTTTAAAATAATCCTGCACCTGATCAACCAATTCCGGAAGGAAAGAACTCAAAACACAATCCGACTGAGGACACCTATTTTTACCGAATAGGCACGGATTACAAAGCATAGAACCTTCCATTACCATATAAATATCGAGCAAGGTGATTTTAGATGGATTTTTTTCGAGCCCTATGCCGCCCTTTGATCCTCGATATGATCGGATTAGCCCTGCTTTCACAAGTTTTTGATGAACCTTGGCCAAATGATGTTTGGATACGTTAAACGTGTTTGCAATTTCTGCCGTAGCTACCGGCACACCAGGCTCAGACGCTAAATATACCATGGAGTGTAGCGCCAATGCGGTTGCATCCGAAATTTTTATAATATCTGCCATTTTCTCCTCATCCGTATGGAACATACTTCTTTACGGATTTAA
>JAOZSZ010000355.1 GCA_029939385.1 Pontiella sp.
TCCTGATCCCATTTTTCTGTTTGTAAAATATTAGGCTGCACGAGAGCGACACGAATAGGCTGATAACGCTGTGGCTGATTGAAAAGCACATTAAGGCCATAGGCCACAGAAAGGGCAAGCGGAAGCATCCCGATCATAAGTTCGCTATGAGCACGATATTTCCTCATCCGAATGCCGTGAGTATACTGCCGCAACGTAATGAATAAACTTGTATTGAACCAAACAATGCAAGCCGAGACCATGGATACCCCGCCCCAGTCCGCAATCTGAATAATGGCCAAATTAGCATACTGGCTAACGCCAAGTGGATTCCAAGGAAAGCCCGTAAAGAGAAAGCTCCGTAAATATTCTGAAGCCACCCAAACCACCGTAACTGAAAATATGATTCGAATATTTTTCCGGAAATGACTAACGCCCCAGAGCTTCACGCAGGCCGAGATCGTGACCGCAACAGGAATGAAATACAGAGCACAATAAAGCGCCAGGATCCCATAGCCTAATAACGCACTCATCTTGAGCGCTACCCCCTCAACCTTTCCGGTCAGGTTATGTAACCAAAAAATCGTCCCGAGAAAAAAAGAAAACCCTGTAAGCAACCCAAGAAAGACTGCTTTTTTCCTTCCCACTGACTGCACAGCAAACATGAGCGGAACCAATCCAACAAATGCTAAGGAAGAATTTCCAATCCCAGGAAAGGCCAACACAAGCAAGGTCCCCGAAAAAATCGCTCCAAAAATACGGAAAAAGAAAGACTGAAAGACTTGGTTAAGAGACTGACGCCCTATAGAACCCTGATTTGAACCTCCCTTTTTTCTATCTTTCATTAATCCATTATCCAATGTTCATAAATCCAAGTTCAACAACGAAGGGACCCTCGTCCAATTTCGAAGCGGCATCTGTTGCTTAAATAAGGCCGTAATATAGTCGAGTAAATCATCCACCATCGTAAAGGTTTGTTTTCTTCGTTCATCCACATTTAGCGCCGCCAAATTCTTTAATCCAAGAATGCCCTCCCCTTCTGTGGCATCCCAAAAAATGAATGTTTTTTCAATCATCATCCGAACGGAGCACTAAA
>JAOZSZ010000185.1 GCA_029939385.1 Pontiella sp.
TAATGGGAAATCTGACGCGTAATCCGGAAATCCGGTATACGCCGTCGGGGACGGCTGTTGCAGATCTTGGATTGGCCGTGAACGAAAGCTTCAAAAATAAAGCAGGAGAAACGGTTGAACAAACCTGCTTTGTGGATGTAGTGGTGTGGGGTCGGCAGGCTGAAACTGCCTCCGAATATCTACACAAAGGTTCTCCCGTTTTTGTGGAAGGCCGGTTGCAATTGGATCAATGGGAAAATCAGCAGGGTGAAAAGCGGAGTAAGTTGCGTGTACGCGCCGACCGCGTCCAATTTTTAGGGAGCCCCGCTAAGGGTACGGAAGAGGTCGCCTCACCGGCAGCACCTTCTGTAGAAAATACTTCGCAGCCGGTTGCTCCAACTCCAGAAGTGGCCGATGACGATGATGTACCGTTTTAAAGAAAGGATATAAATTATGCGTCGTAGTAGAGATAAAGATGAATACAAGCGCGATCCCGAACTCCTTAAAGGAGTAGAGACGATTGATTATAAAGATGCTGAACTTCTCAAGAAGTTCATGACTGACCGTGGCAAGATTTTGAGCCGTCGTCTGTTGGGAACCAATGCCCAGCAACAGCGCCAAATCAAGCGTGCCATCCGCCGTGCGCGGGTGGTAGGTCTTATCCGCTAAGTTGGAAGGAACAAATTATGGCTATTGAAGTCTTATTGATGGATCAAGTTGAAGGCCTCGGTATCGAAGGTGATATCGTAAAGGTTGCCGATGGGTATGCTCGAAATTTCCTTTTCCCAAAAGGGATCGCCTCTGAGGTGACTGAAGGAAAGAAACGTCAGATTGAGAAAAAGCGCTTAGAGCGTTTAGCTCTTCTGGAAAAAGAAAAAGGCGCCGCTCTGGAGCTGGCGAAAAAGATTGATGAAACTGAATGCACGATCTCCGTTAAGGTTGGAGACAACGGCAAAATGTTTGGATCGGTCGCTATTCCTGCAATTCTAGAAAAACTCCAAGAGAAGGGTTTAGAAATTGATCGTACAAAGGTCATTCTAACAACACCCCTACATGAATTAGGTGTTTTTGATGTTGCGATTAAGCTACATGCAGACGTTACAGGCACTCTCAAGGTCTGGATTGTAGAAGAGAAATGATTCCAGAGGGTCTAGGAACAGGACTTCGGATCCCCCCGCATAGCGAAGAAGCCGAGCGTGGGGTTCTAGGTTCTATTCTTCTCGATCCAACTAGTGCAATTGATAAATGCCTCGCAAAGCGCCTGGGCAGCGATTCCTTTTATGATCGCCGCCATCAGGCGCTTTTTGAGCAAATGGTGGATATGAGTCAGGCCAATATGGCCATGGACGCCATCACTATTGCGGAATGGCTTAAGAGTCATAACGCCCTCGACAAAGTGGGGGGCTACGACTATCTCGTTGAGCTCCAAGACAGCACGTTGGTTCCTGCACACGTCGAATTCTACTGTGATATTGTACAGGAGAAAAATCTCTATCGTTGTTTAATTGAGCATTCAAATAACGTCACAGATGCTGCCTACAAAGGGGAGGAAGACGCATCCCTGCTCGTCAGCCAGGCTGAATCTTCTCTTTTTGAATTGGGGAACCACGGCGGTGATAAAATTCCTAAATGGAAGGATTCGGTTACGGATGCCTTCAAAGAGATTAACAAAGATCCAAACGATATTGATCGTGGGGTCACTACAGGCTATCAGGGATTGAACGAACGTTTGCGTGGCCTCGCTAAGACCGACATGATCGTGTTAGCGGCTCGTCCTGCGATGGGGAAAACATCGCTCGCCATGAATATTGCTGAAAATGCAGCGTTGGGTCTGCTGGCTAAGAGGCCGGTTGCTGTGGGAATCTTTAGCTTGGAAATGTCCCGCGAACAACTAGTACGCCGTATGTTATTTTCTAATGCACGGGTTTCGTCTAGGGCCGTTCAGGATCGGATGACAACTCAAGACCATGGAAAGCTTGCTGATGCAGTCGATCGTTTATCAAAAGCCCAGATATATATTGATGATACACCTGGACTTGAGGCGGTTGAATTAAGATCCCGCGCTCGGCAGATGAAGAGCCGCCACAATGTTGAGCTAATCGTGATCGATTACCTCCAATTAATGAACTATTCCAGATTCTCCAAGGATGGCCGCCAGCGCGAGACTATGGCTATTTCCGGAGCAATTAAGGCCATGGCCAAAGAGCTGGAGATTCCCGTTATTATCCTCAGTCAGCTTAATCGTGCAACCGAGGGGCGGGGGGATAATATTCCTAAACTTTCTGATCTTCGTGATTCCGGCGCGATTGAGCAGGATGCCGATGTGGTTCTATTGCTTTATCGTCCCAGTTATTACAAGCATGGGGATGACCGCGATTCTGATAATTTAGCGGTTGTTGATGTCGCCAAGTTCCGTCATGGAGAAACAGGGGATGTTCAAATGAGCTTTATTAAAGAATATACCCGTTTTGAATCCCGTGATTCACGCGACGATGATTATACTCCGGCCAATTTTTAATTTTTTAAATTCCAATAATTCAATGAAAAAAATAGTGCTTACCTTGCTGGTGATATCCTTTAATTTGACGGTTTTGGCCGAAAATATTAAGGAAATCCGAATCGTCAACCAGGCCGGAGAATTATATGGCATTAGTTCGGTAGCGGCCTTCACCTCATTTAAGGTAGGCGAACAGGTGTCCGATCGTGAAGTGATCCTTTCCTCTATTGCTGTGGATGTGAATCGAATGCGCGAGTCGGGGCGATTTTCCTATGTCAATGCTCGTATGGATGTCGAGGCCGACGGAGTGATTTTAGTCTACACCGTGGTGGTTAAACATAAGCTTCGGCGTATCGAAATTATGGGTGCGCATAAAATGCGAAACCACAAGGTGCGCAAGAAGTCCGGGTTAGTATTAGGGCAGTTCTCAGATGATTCCACCTTTGAACAGGCCAAGCGAAAGGTTAAAGAAGCCTATCGCGATTTCTGGTATCCTGACACCAAAATTTCTTGGGTCTCAACAACGAATGATGAACTTGGAACGGTAGACGTCACCTTTAAAATCAAAGAAGGGCGTAAGCTGGGAATCAAAAAGATTATCTTTGAGGGCAACGATCTCGTTAATGATAAGACGCTACGAAAAGTCATACAACAAAAGCAAAAGTGGTTTCTTTCATTTATCACCGGGGCCGGAAAGTATAAGCCCGAAAACATGGATATGGATGTTTTCGCGATTAAGTCGTTTTATATGAATGAGGGTTTTCTTGACGTTACGGTATCCGACCCCGTGCTCGATGATTTAAACCCAAAAAGATCTCGGATGGTCTTCACGATTAATGAAAATCAGCGCTATCGAGTGGGTCATATTTCTGTGGCTGGCATGGAGACGTTTAAGGAGCAGGAGTTGCGACGTGGCATTCGCTTGGGTACAGGCGATGTGGCAGCTCTTCAGGATGCCGAGGCCGGTAACGAAAGTATTCGAGCCTTTTATGGAAACCGTGGATACATTAACACCCGTGTTCGTCCGGCTTACGATGCCAATGCCGAAACGGG
>JAOZSZ010000020.1:0-438 GCA_029939385.1 Pontiella sp.
CCATCAAACACAATAACGGGAGTAATGTTTGGCGTTGTTCCATAAACATGAATCTCGGCCGCTGCCCTTGCCATACCTAGAGTAATCGGCCGAGGTTCAGCGGAAGTTAATAATCTATTTTTCAATAGTTGTTGGGCAAAATTCATAGCTCGTTTCGCTGTCGTTCCGGCAAGAACCCGATCCAATGGCGGCATAAAAAGCTCCTTTCCGGAAGTTACAATTCCAATATTTTCAGTAGCTCCTTCGGCAAGATTGCGGTTTTCATCAAGCGACACCATAAAATCGACACCCAGATCGATTGCTTCTTTTTTCATGAGAACATTAGGCAAATAATTGCATGTTTTTATCTGGGCAAAAATCCCCGGTTTAATGGGGACTTTACTCACCGCCATACTGACTCCCTTTGGGAGCCCATCTGCCACAGATTGAAGAAATTCA
>JAOZSZ010000020.1:448-12027 GCA_029939385.1 Pontiella sp.
TATAAGGATTCACTCCCATCGTTCCGGTCCCCCTAGAGACTAACAATCGGACCAGCGCATTGGAATGCCCGCCCACCCGAACCGTTTGCACAATGATCTTAGCCATTTCATCAAGTGCCACCGGCAACATAATACCCAATCCATCACACGACCGCTCTAAACGCTCTAAATGATCCCCCAAATTATAGATACTTCCATCGATACATTTAAAGGACTCAAAAACCCCATCGCCACGATGTACCATATGATCATCCACCGGAACCAACATCATGCTCGGATCCGTTGTTATACAATCCGGCACCGATGAATACATGGAATAAAGTTTTTGATTAGTTCGTGGCAACCGGCTCAACCAGTCATCGCGATTAACAATTTGTTTCTCAGACATTTCTTCTCCTGCGTTTAAACACACCTTGAGTATCATCAAAATATCCACGGATTGGAATTTATTTCTTGAAGGACTAATGCCACATTGTATGGCTTCTATTAAAAAGAGGAATATAAATGAAAAACCTACTCAAGAAACGTGTATTAGTAACCGGCGGAGCAGGATTCCTGGGCTCATTCCTTTGCGAGCGACTGCTCAAGGAAGATTGCGACGTTATCTGCATGGATAACTTTTTCACAGGACGCAAAGCAAATATTGCACACTTGATGGACAATCCTTTTTTCGAACTCATGCGCCACGATGTCACCTTTCCCTTCTTTGTTGAGGTGGATGAAATCTATAATCTCGCCTGCCCTGCCTCTCCCGTTCACTACCAATTCGACCCCGTTCAAACCACGAAAACAAGTGTCCATGGGGCAATTAATGTATTAGGCCTAGCGAAACGCGTGAAAGCCAAAGTATTTCAGGCTTCCACTTCCGAAGTCTATGGCGATCCCTCCGTCCACCCGCAACCCGAATCCTATTGGGGCAACGTTAATCCGATTGGCATCCGCTCCTGCTACGATGAAGGCAAGCGTTGCGCCGAAACTCTCTTTTTTGATTACTGGCGCCAAAATAAGGTACGCATCAAGGTTGCACGCATCTTTAACACCTATGGCCCACGCATGCATCCACACGACGGACGAGTGGTATCCAACTTTATTATGCAAGCGCTTAAGGGCGAAAACATCACTATTTACGGTGACGGAAAACAAACCCGTTCATTCTGCTATGCAACCGATCTCATTGAAGGATGGATGCGTCTTATGGCCACCGGCGATGATGTGACCGGCCCCATCAACTTGGGCAATCCCGGCGAATTCACCATGATCGAACTAGCGGAAAACATTATTGAGTTGACGGGGTCTAAATCTAAACTCATTTACGAAGCGCTACCGGAGGACGATCCGAAACAACGCAAACCCGACATCACTCTTGCCAAAGAAAAACTTGGATGGGAACCCACGGTTCCGTTGCGCGAAGGACTGATCAAGACGATCGAGTATTTTGATGATTTACTAAAGCAACCCAAATAATAAAACTCGAAATGCACTAATTTTTAACTCTACTTTCAAAAGCTACCTCATGGTAGCTTGAAAGAGGATTTACATCCCCATCTTCTTAAAAATAGACTCGGGAATATGGCGAATGATTAACATGATCCAGCGCCACATCCAAAGTGTATAGACCACGTTTTGCTTCTTTTCTAATCCCTTAAAAACAGCATTTGCCACCTGTTCTGGATCAGCCGTTAACGCAGAAGGAAGCTCTAAGCTTTCCGTCATTTTGGTGTAACAAAATCCAGGTTTAACGCTCATCACATGCACTCCTGATTGAGCTAAACGATTACGAAGCCCAGAGAGATAAGCAGAGAAACCCGCCTTCGCGCTGCCGTAGATATAATTACTTTGGCGACCACGATCCCCTGCCACCGAACTAATCCCAGCAATTGATCCTTTACCGCGTTTCTCAAAATCTTCTGCCACAATATTTAGAATCGAAACCGCTCCCGTATAGTTAACGCCAATCGTTTTTTGAACTTCATTAAAATCGGTACGGGCTAACATCTGATCGCCCATATAACCAAAAACACAAATCACAACATCCGGCGGGTTCGCTAGCGAATCATAGAAAGTTCGATGATTCGAAAACTCAAGCGCATCAAACTCCAAACTTATGATTTCTATTTTTGAACGCACACGCAAATCACTTGCAATGGGATGAAGTAATTCCATGTTGCGAGCAGCAAGCGTCAGATTCCATCCCTCCGCCGCATATTTTTTTGCAATCGCCTGTGCCATATCTGACGTTGCTCCAAGTATAAGTATATTCTTCATTTTTTCTCTCCAAACACTTTTTTCATCGCGAGAATCCCGAAAGATGAGACCATTTTAGTTTTTCAAAGTTCACTACTCTATTGTTTTTGATGAGTTATCCCGTGATCCCAATACGCTTAGATTGTAACGATTCAAACTTTGTGTTCCCTTCATTTAACAGGGTAATGGCCTGCCGAAAATCGGCCACATTTGGATAGGTTTTATTAAACATTTCCGCATCCATACGCGAATCCTTAGCCAGATAAAGGCGGCCACCATAGTCAGCCACCATAGCATCGAGTTCTTTAAACAGATCCATAGCCTTGAGTGAAATCGGAAAATCAAGCGCCAGCGTATAGCCTGCCATCGGGAACGACATAAATCCTTCCTGCTCTCCAAACAACTTCAGCACCGCGAGAAACGAACCCAACCCACTCTCTGTAATTCGCTTAAGAATTTTTTGCATGCCCTCTCGTCCCGCGGCCTTCGGGATTACAAACTGATACTGCGTAAACCCGCGTTTCCCATAAATCCGGTTCCAATGAGCAATCGCATCGAGCGGGTAGAAAAAGGCATTATAATCCACGATTGACCGATGCGTCCCGGGGCGGCACTTATTATAGTAGGCCCAGTTGAAAGCCTTCATCGTCAACTTGTTTAGTGCGAAATTTGGAAAAGCAAAAGGCACACTAAGTTGCAACCCCGGCTTGAGATTCAGCGGCTCATGCTTATGCGAAGCATTCACTAATTCAGAGGCAGACGCATGCTCCCCCCGCATCATAATACTGCGCCCTAGAGCATCGCCTTTGGCAAGACAGTCGATCCATGCAACCGAATAACTCCAATCACCAGAAGTCTCAAAACTATCCATGATTTCTGAAAGGTTGGCCGCGCGCAAGGTCTCTTCACGGATATAGGCGGTTTCAATCTTTTTTAGTCGAAACGTGGCCTTTAAAATAATCCCCGTCAGCCCCATCCCCCCCACCGTGATCTTAAAGAAATCTGTATTTTCTTCCGGCGAGCAGGTAATGATGGAACCATCGGTACGCATCACATCCATGGAGAGAATATGTTGCCCAAATGAGCCGGATACATGATGGTTTTTACCATGTACATCTGCAGCAATTGCACCGCCCAGCGTAATGAGTTTAGTCCCCGGCGTAACCGGAAGGAACCAACCGCGCGGCACAAACACATCCAAAATTTCTGAAAGCATTACCCCTGACTGGCAAGTCAAGGTTCCGCTCGTGTCATCGAATGAAAGAAACTTATTAAAGCGGCGCGTTAACAATATGGTTGATTGCAACGAGGCATCGCCATACGATCGGCCGTTGCCAAAGGCAATCATAGAGCCTGAATTTGATATCTTTTCACGAAGCTGATCCGTCGTATCAAACCCGCTCACTTCGGCCTCAATAATCGGATAGTTTCCCCAGTCTGAAATTTTTCTCATATAACCCTCTTCAACATCCGTAATATAGAACTAGCCATAAAAGATTGATGAGAAATGAACCTTCTACATAGGTCAAATATCCCTCATCACTTTTTATCTTTCTAATAAACTAGGCCAAGGAGAAGAAGGACTCAAGCGGGGAGCGTATGAAACTCCTTTAATGATCCTTTATCATTGGTGCGTCTTGGTTTCATTTTCATCCTAAGCAAAAAACAAGATGGGTTTCGTGATTGGAATTTTTATGATCTTCACGGCATATTATGGAGATGAGTGTCGTTGAAATTATTTGTAAAAATTGTGGGATAGATACCCTATTGAACCGCGAAGCAATATATGACGGCTTTACAAAAATCGGCGAAAAATTAATCTGTTCATCCTGCGGATTCGAATATCCCTCAGAAGACGAAGTTCCTTTTAAAAACAAAAAAGTTGAATCCCCAATTTTCACAGAGGCCGACCTTTCTTCTAAGATTAAAGTTTTTAACGAGGGCGAAAATAAGTGTATCTGTCGCTATTGCGCCAGTTACACCGTCAATCCTTTCACTCAATTTTGTTCCCTTCGAAACAAGGAAATCCAAGCCACAGATACATGTGATCAATTTGAGGAAAATAAAGAGAAAACCGATCCTATTCTTTAGATCTAAAGCGTTCTTCCTACTCGCTCACTTCCCGAACATCGTCTCTATCGAGTTCAACCTTCTCAATCTTCGTGAAGCGGCTTGTAATTTTTTTGGCCGATTTATTGACATCAAGCACATCTCGATTGGCCTGATCAATATGTGTCGCAAGCTTATCCATCCGCTCTTGAAAGCGACCAAAGTCTTGAGACAATCTGACCAAATGTTCCTGAATAATATGAACTTGCTGTCGCGTCGCGGCATCCTTGAGTACCGCCCTCGAAGTCGTCAATACAGCCATCATGGTAGTCGGCGAGGTTAACCAAACACGAGCACGGTGAGCCTCTTCAACCAATTCAGGATAGTGGCCGTGAATTTCAGCAAATACGGCTTCGGCTGGAATAAACATCATTGCGCCATCGGATGTTTCTCCTGAAATAATATATTTAGAGGCAATATCATGAATATGTTTCTTAATATCTCGTCGGAATTGTTGTTCAGCCGTTTTTCGATCGGCATCACCCAATGTTAAATCAGTCATGCGTTGATAGCTTTCGAGCGGAAATTTGGAGTCGATACAAATGGTACCGGTTGGTTCGGGCAAGAATAGGACGCAATCGGCGCGGACGCCGTTGTCGAAAGTGTGCTGCAATGAATAGCTATTTTCCGGTATCATGTTCGAAATCAGTGCAGAAAGTTGTACTTCACCGAAAGCCCCGCGCGAACGTTTATCGGCAAGCACCTCCTGAAGCGAAACTACATTTTTAGAGAGATCTGCAATCTTCTCTTGTGCTTTATCAATCAGAGCAAGACGCTTGAGTACATCAGCAAAAACTGAGGTTGTTTTCTCAAAACCTTTATCGAGCCGCTCCTCAACCTTGCCACTAATTTCGGCCAATCGTCTCTCGTTGGTTTCAATTAACTCTTTAACCCGCTCTCCGAATTGACGGCTGTTCTTTTCGAGGGATTCATCGACTTTCATACGAACTGCATCCACATCGTTTCGAAGATCTTTCTCTAATCCTCTAAAAATTTCCTCAATCTTCTGAATTCGGGTTTCACCTTGTTCGGACTGAACACTCCCCTGCCGATTAAATTCATCCAAGCGAGTATTTAGTTTAGTGTTACCGGTGAGTTGAAGCAGAAGCCCCGCCACCATAAGTATTAGAATAATAGAAACTAGCGCTGTAAGCATTAAACCCTCCAAAGATTGGATGTGTAATATGCCGAAACTCCTAGAGATTGGAAAGGCTTGAACGTATGCGGCTGTAATTTGCACCCTTTCGGCACCTCTAGACAAGATGGTCCATCCATTTAAATAAAAATTCCATCCCCTGTTTTACGCGTGGTATTGGCTGGATTTTTGGATTTAGAGAGTGGTAGTTTTTATTTTTTCAAGGGAGAGGCGGGTTGGCCAGAGAGACATATGAATTTTTCCATAAATGACCAAATAGTTAGTACATTCTTCAGCGGACTTATTCCTATAATTACATTAATAGGAGTCGGCTACCTCTTTTCGATTCTTCTGGGGGGTATGGCTAAAAAATTTCCTTTTTCTCGCCTGGCTCTAATCGTTTCTCTTTCTCCACTTAGCTTAGTGCGATTCTTGGACCCAAGCAGTAGCTTTGCACTCTATTTATACGCCATGACCATCGTGATTCTAGGCCTTATTATCGATGGCATTGGTTATTTACAGAAGCCACAGATTCAAGTGAGCCCCCATGCGAACGTGACTAAAAAAGAGATAGAGGAAGTCACCGAATCTGATCCTAATGTTATTATTTGGGAAAAAGCGGAGTAGTTCTATTTTGCGGTTCGTTTGTAAAAGTGAGGAGCGTCTCCCCACTCACCAAAGCCAACGGTTTCTCCAATCCCTTTAATGCGCTTACTCAAGCAACCCCGACATAGCGATGAGTTTTCATCCGTGCAAGGTTTATCATCATAGAGTTTATATTTTGGACGATAATCGGTTTCCGTGACATTAGGCATGATCACATTCGCACCACAAAGTAATCCCTGTTCGCGGCCGGTATATTCCAAGGCCTGAAGAGCCGTGGCGGCCGCAATATTGATATCTTTTAATACAATTCGGGTCACAGCAATCATCTTGAGACCCAGCACCAATGCATGCTTCTTTTGCTCGTCCGTATAGGGGCGCACCTCCTGCCCCATAGGTGTGTCGGAGTGTGGGATATATGGTCCCATTCCGACCATATCGACATCCATTCGTTTCAGAAAAAGAAGATCTTCTACCAGATCCTCCATCGTCTGCCCCGGCAAGCCCATCATTACCCCGGTTCCAACCTGATAGCCCGTGCGACGGAGCGCGGCTAAACATTCTTTACGCGTCTCAAATAAATGATCTTTCGGATGAAACTTGGCATACAGTTCTGGATTAGAGGTTTCAATCCGCAACAAGTAACGGTGCGCGCCAGCCTCGCGCCACCGCCGATAAACGGCCTCGCTCTGTTCTCCCAACGATAATGTTATGCCCAACTTTCCGTGAGTGGCTTCCCTGATACGCTTCACCACTCGCTCGATCATGGAAATATATTCTTCATCCTGTCGCTCACCCGATTGGATTACACAAGAGCCATACTCGGCCTTATACGCCCAAACAGCTTCTTTAAAGATTTCGTCTTCATCCATCTCAAAGCGTTCAACCGCACGATTGCTTTTGCGAATGCCGCAGTAGTAGCAATCCTTAATACAGATATTGCTACACTCAATAATTCCACGAAAATAGGCAACCGTTCCTACCTCTCGTTCTTTAATTGCGTAGGCACAATCATACAACGCTTGAAGCTCATTCTTATCGGTGATCGATAATAAATCTACCAACTCCTGCGTCGATAGTTGTTCTCCCGCTTTTGCCCGTTCCAAAATCTTGCTAATCCGCATGGGGTTTCCTTAAAAATATAAATCTCGAGCGCCCTGCTTAATTTGCTCAATACGCTCAATTAATTGCAATTTTTGATCGCCCTCCGGCATACGATCCAGCTCACGCTCAACCTGTTTCATCCCGATTTTTTTTGTTTCCGGCGAGGAATAATCCTCCATATATTCCAGAAAAGTTAGCACGGCATTAGGCGTACAAAAACGTTTCACGAAACCCGGAATGGCAAATTCCATAAAATGTTCTCCCGTGCGCCCGAGGCGATAACAACCCGTACAAAAGGAGGGAATAAAATCGGCCTCACATAGTTCTCGAATCACCTGATCTAACGAACGCCCATCGTTCAGCACAAACTGACTTTTCTTGTAGGATTCATCGTCCTTCGCAGAATAAGCCCCGACGCCAATATCCGATCCCGCATCAATCTGTGACACACCAAACTTAATAATTTCATTACGTAGTTCCACGGACTCCCGGCAGGTTAGAATCAATCCTGTATATGGCACCGCTAAGCGTAAGATGGCCACCAACCGCTTAAAATCAAAGTCACTGACGCCCTGATATTTTGCGGTCTCTGTTCCAATGGCCGGTTCGATACGCGGGAACGAAATTGTATGCGGCCCGACATTAAAGCGCTCTTCAAGATGAATCGTGTGATAGAGCAATGCCATCGTCTCGAACCGCCAATCAAATAGCCCCATCAAAGCACCAATACCCACATCATCGATCCCTGCTTCCTGCGCGCGATCCAATCCGTGCAACCGCCAAAGATACTCACTCTTTGGACCCGATGGATGTTGTTTTTTATAGGTTTCCTGATGATACGTTTCTTGAAAAATCTGATAGGTACCGATCTCGGCAGACTTTACCAATTTAAAGCCGTCATGATCCAACGGAGCGGCATTAATATTTACACGGCGAATCTCACCGTTTCCATATTTTTGAGCATAAACAGTTTGTACCGAATCATGGATAAACTGGGCGTCATACTGCGGATGCTCACCATAAACCATAATCAGACGCTTGTGCCCTCGATTCACCAAAGCCTCGATCTCTTGCTCCAACTCCGGCATCGAAAGCGTCTTGCGTGCTACCTCAGAATTGGTGCATCGGAAACCGCAATATTGACAATTATTGATGCACTCGTTGCCGACATACAGCGGAGCAAACAATACGATGCGATTGCCATAAATCTTTTCCTTCAGCGCACGCGCTCCCTCAAAAATCTCCTCCGCCATTTCTGGCGAATTCGCATTAATGAGCGTGGCCATCTCCTCCGGCTCCAGCCGATTTTTATCGAGCGACCGCTGAATAATCTCCCGCACCCGTTCTTTGGATGGATTTTTTGTTTTTTCCAGCCATTGAAAAATTTCATCTTCAGGAATAAAGCTCGTTAAACCTTCGATATCTACCTTCGGTAATCCACGTTTCATTTTACTTCCTCTTCGTAAGCCAAAAGTGCTGAAGGGAACGGAGATAACACTCTCCGTAACACCCCTTGCGTCTGGGCAATACACATTCCATAATTTGTAATCGGCACATCGGCCAATTCACACTTTTCAATTCTCGAAAGCACCTCGCGACGGTTCTGCATACACCCCCCGCACTGCACTACCAGCTTGTATTCAGATAAGTTCTCCGGAAAGTCGCGGCCAGAATAGACGTCGATCTGAACATCGATACCCACATACTGCCGAAGCCAACGTGGAATTTTTACACGTCCAATATCATCTTCCAACGCATGGTGACTGCACGATTCTGCAATCAGCACCCGATCCCCAGGTTCCAGCGTATCAATGGCCGCCGCACCCTTGGCAAACTTCCGAAGATCGCCCTTCAGCCGCGCAAATAGAATCGAAAAAGTGGTACACGGAACCTCCGGCGGCGTGTCAGCCACCATTTTTAATACCATCTGCGAATCGCAGATCGCCACGTCCGGTTTCTGTTTTAGAATCGAAAGCATGTGGGCATACTCCCGCTCCTTGCAAACCAATGCCGCCGCATCGTTATCGAGGGCATCACGAATGGTCGAAACCTGCGGCAGGATCAACCGCCCTTTGGGGGCTTGCAAATCAATAGGAACAATCAACATGGCCAACCCGCCCGGTTTTACCAGATCGCTCATCAATGGCGGAGGAGCAATAAACTCGGCAGGACAAACCCGCAGAAGTTCCGCCTTAAGCTGAACAAGCACTTGATCGCGCAGGCTTAGATCGGTGGAATTACAAGAGAGATACGACAAATCGGGCCGACCGAGCAGATCGGCCTTATTTGCAATTTTTATGATTGGAATCTTTTTAGCTTCCGCCTTGGCTTCTACCGCTTGTTCAAACTCCGTAACTTTATCGCCTTCATGTAGAAGCAGAATTACATCGGCGCGATCAAACACCTTTTCAGTTTTGCTAATCCGTTTTTTACCGAGCGATGTTGTATCATCCAACCCCGCTGTATCAAGAAACACTACGGGGCCAATGGGCAAAAGCTCCATCGTTTTTTCTACCACATCAGTGGTGGTTCCGGGCTGCTCCGAGACAATCGAAACCTCCTGCCCAGAAATAAGATTCAGAAAACTCGACTTCCCCACGTTGGTTCGACCAAACAGAGCAATGTGCAATCTTAAACTTTTCGGTGTCTTTTGCATTAATGCGCTCCCAGAGCCATTAAACTTTGAGGAGAGAGCGTTTTTTCAACCTGCTCTGCTCCTAATTCTTCAATCAAATAGCCTTTAAAATCAGTCCGATCTATTCGTTTAAATCGTTCAACTAATTCAGTAGCGCGCTCGTACCCAATAGAGGGAAGAAAAGCCGTTATAATTTCTAACGAAGTATTGAACTGCCGTTCACATTCGGCTTCATTAGGGCAAATCTCTTTGGCATGTTTGGCAAGCATTTCGGAAGCAACACCGAGAAGCTCTATCGATTCCAACAAGGCGGACGCGAGTAATGGCATAAATTCATTCATCTGCAACGATCCGCGAGATGCGCATTCGGTAATAATAAAGTCATTGGCTTGAACCTTAATTCCAATTTGCATCACGCTTTCAAGAATCACAGGGTTCACCTTGCCGGGCATAATCGAAGAGCCCGCTTGCACAGCAGGCAGCTCAATCTTTCCATTCATATGCAACAATCGAAGATCTCCACAAATTTTAAGCAAATTAACTGCGGCGGCCTTTAAAATGCCGGAGACTTCAACAAAGGCATCGGCATTGGCGGTGGCATCCACCAGGTTTTCGGCACGGCTAAGCCCGAGCCCGGTCACTTCGCGCAACTTTTCAGTGACAAGAAAGATGTAGCTCCGCGGTGCGGTCAACCCCGTACCAATGGCCGTTCCCCCCAAATTAACCACCCGCAGACGTTCCTCGCACTTAAACGTGCGCCAACGGTCCCGAGCAAAAGCTTCAGCAAATGCACCAAATTCTGCGCCAAGTGGCAGCGGAACAGCATCGACCAATTCCGTCTTTCCAAGGGTTGGAATATGCGCAAAGTTTTTTTCTAAGTGCTGAAAAGTGCCCTGTAAATTTTCAACCTTTTCTGAAAGATTACGTAGCCCATAAATAGCCGCCACCTTCACCGCGGTGGGATAGACATCATTCGTGGATTGATGCAGATTAACATCCTCGATGGGATGAATGCCGAAACCCGCTTGATTGGCAACGAGCTCATTAAGCATCATATTGGTGGACGTTCCCGCGCCTCCCTGAAGGGAAGATAAGGGATATGAAACACAAGAGACCCGATTACACGCATCGATGATTGCGTCGGCTTTTTCAGAAGAAAGCAACCCCAACTCTTTATTGGTAAGAGCACAGGCCTGTTTTACTTGAGCCAATGCGGAGATCAACGAAGCCGGAACAGAGGGCCCAGGGATGGGGAAATTTTCTAGCGCCCGAGCCGTGTGAATCCCCCACTTTACATCTTCTGGAATTTCCTTTTCTCCGAGGAAATCTTTTTCAATTCGCCGCTTCATTACACCTTACTCAACATGGACTTAACAGAGACTCCGGGAATACGTCCCAAACGACCCGTTAAACCCCCAAGCTGATCGGTGGAGGCATCGACGACTAAAGTGATGGCCGAGCAATTACGTTTGGGGCACGGCACACCCGTGCGCGCAAGAATGATATCGCCAAAGTCAGATAATAACGCATTAACCGTAACGGCATTTTTTTCGCGGTCTTCAATAATTAGACCCACAAAGCCTAGACGTGTTTCCATGATCTCCTCCATTCCGTTTAACGAAACCTTCAGATTGTTTTTAAGATCCCTTGCAACTAGCCGCAGCCCATTACGCAGGAGAAGGTGTACCCTAATTAAACACCTATGGATGGCAAGCTTTAGTGCCAACAGAAAACATTCGAGCTTGAATT
>JAOZSZ010000356.1 GCA_029939385.1 Pontiella sp.
CGTATGCCGGGAATGCGGGGCATCAACGCAGGAGCCCATCACCTTCTGCTCCGATGCCTATGTGCGCCACACCAAGTGGGCCGCCCGCTTCGTGCTCGCACTTCGCTCTGAAATGTCGATTAAAGCTACGGCCCGTTTTGCCGGGATGCATTGGGAAACGGTCAAAAATATCGAAAAGGCCTGGCTGGAAAAGAAGTACAAGAAGGTGCGCCTCGCAGAGGTGGAGATTCTTGGAATCGATGAGGTGTATCTCGGTAAAGTCATGGGCTACATCACCGTGGTTCGCGATATGGACTCGGGAGCCGTGCTTTTTATTGGCAAAGGTAAAGGGGGCGATGCGCTCAAGAAGTTCCGTAAACGTCTAAAACGCCGAGCAAAGCATATCAAGGCCGTCGCTATCGATATGGCGAACTCCTACAGCGCATGGGTCAAGGAGGTGCTACCGAACGCTGACATCGTCTACGATCACTTCCACGTCATCAAGCTCATGAACGAGCGCATGAACGCTCTGCGCAGAAGCACCATGAACAAGTTGGAAGATGAACAGAAGAAAGAGCTTAAAGGCAAACGATTCCTGCTGCTACGTAATGAAGAGAACCTTTCCTCCACGGCTGCAGACGACCTTAAAAGGCTCCGGTTTAATTTTAAAGATCTTGGAACCGCCTCGATGATGAAGGAATACCTACGCAATATCTATAAACTCGCTGAGAGTTACGAACTCGCCCGCACCGCGTTCTTGCTTTGGAGCGAAAAAGCCGAGGCTTCCGGCATCCATTGCCTCAAGCAGATGGCCAAGACCATTCGGCGACGACTCGACGGACTCTTGGCTTATTGGAAACACGCTAAACTCACCAGTGCAAGTCAGGAAGGATTCAACAACAAGATTGGCTGGTTGACTCGGCAGGCCTACGGCTATCACGATGAAAAATACCTGCATTTAAAGATCTACGATTTGCCAAATATTAAAACGAAAATGAACCTCTAAAAAACGCACATCCGAGAAGAGCCAAACATTTGACCAGAAAGTGTTCTTGATCGTGGATAACCTGTCGGTTCATCACGG
>JAOZSZ010000186.1 GCA_029939385.1 Pontiella sp.
AAATCTTTTTTGATGACATCAATCACGCCGTAGTATCCGGTATGAATTTGTTTTCCGATCACATATAACTCGGCCGTTAGTTGACCGGCATAGGGCTGTCCTGAAGATTTGCGAACCTTAACGCGAACGAATACCTGCTCCACTTTAGCTTCGCCATCCTGCCCTGCCCCTATACTCTTCTTACTACGTTTGGTAGACACATCAATGTCCACTCGCAAGGGAAACACGGCTTGTGCATTTGCCACCACGACAGAACTTATTATCGCCACACTTAGTAAAACTTTCATCATCCGATTCATCATGTTCCTCCATTAATTATTTAGCTTTTATACAAAATCTCAGCCTTTTTAGGCAATATAAAACCAATTTTATCCTCTTTCCCGAGGCGCAGCAGATTCCTTGAACACCGCTTGGACCGGAAGCCAAACTTTTACTTTTTTCGAACGAACGCCCCACAGCCTCGCGAACCCATGATTGGGCCGGTAAAGATCGATGTGCTGCCCCTTAATTGCGCCGCCGGTATCCTCAACACGGCCATAGCCATATCCGGGAATATACATAATTGTGCCATAGGGATAGATGGAGGTGTCCGCCGCGAGCGTTCCGGGGCGAGCCATGGCTCCCGAAGAGGTGACCCCAATATGCTTAAGGCGAAAGGAAAAGGGGCCCGTTTTTTGGTAGGGAATAAATAGAAACCATTTATAACTACAGCAACGACGGCAGTGACAATAGGACGTGGTCTTCATTTCAACGATGCGCGGCTGAATCCCCTTCGGCGGGCGGATCCGTTTGGGCACATAAAACCGCCCTTCAAAAATTAGCCCCATCAAAACGATCGCCGCAAGCATCACGATCCATCGCCGAGTCTTTTTTTTACTTCCTCTTCGAGCCATACATTCTAACCCTTAAAAAAAACTATCGGGCATTGAGTTGCCGCCGAAGCGATTTGAGATCACGCTCGGCGAGACGCACTTCAACTTTTGCGTCTTCTATGGTGGTAATATCCGACCTCTGATCGACGAGCTGTTGGTAGTAAGGATTTAATTCATCTTTTCCCAACGTTTCCTTGGCAATTAATGCAGATAGCCAAGCCGAGGCTTGGCGATATTTAGGATTAGAATCCGAAGCCGTTTGTGCCGCATATTCCTTGGCGGTGGGATAATCGCGCGAAACCAGTGCCATCAATCCTTTATAGTTAATCTCACCATATTCGGCCTTGAGCTCACGATCCTTGCTGGACCCATGTACCGCGCCCAGCGTGGCTCCCGTTGCCCCGCCTACAACCAATCCCTGAGCCGCCCGTTCAATCGGGTTCCCCGTAAACAATCCCCAAAAGAACCCCGAGACCGCGCCGCCCAACGCACCATAGGCCGCACCTTTCTTGGCTTCTTCGCCCGCCGCCGATTTCGATGCACATCCTGTCGTCATAATCAGAGTGGCCAAAACGAGCGCTCCTGCAACATATCTTATAGGTTTCTTCATAGTACCGCCTTTCATTGAATCCCTTAATACTAAGCGGATTCATCCTAAAGTAAAGGGCTTCCACCCAACCCCGCCCTTTCCCAAAGGATGAAAAAATAGGCGAACCGCTTGAAGGCTTTGGAGTGAGTTGCTACATTTTGTGGAGTTTTAGAAAATGTATATCCATATCTTGTGGTTTTAGAGGGTTTTAGAAACATGGCGTCAAAAAAACACGAATATACCGAAGACAAGATCAAGACCCTGTCGTCGCTCGAACACATTCGCCTGCGGACGGGCATGTATATTGGCCGCACCGGCAGTGGCGCACACTACGACGACGGTATCTATATCCTCATTAAAGAGGTAATCGACAACGGTATTGATGAATTCATCATGGGGCATGGAAACCGAATTGACGTTTCCATTGAAGACGATACGGTCTCCGTCCGCGACTATGGCCGCGGCATTCCACTTGGCAAGGTGATCGACTGCGTTTCAAAAATGAACACGGGCGCAAAATATAACGACGACGTCTTTCAATTCAGCGTCGGCCTCAATGGCGTCGGTACCAAAGCCGTGAACGCCCTCTCGACCTACTTCCTCGTCCGTAGCCATCGCGACGGCGAGTTTATGGAAGCCGAGTTCGAGCTCGGCAAACTCGTCCGCAAAGAAAAAGGAAAGACCGACGAGCCAAACGGCACCTTCGTCGCCTTCTGCCCTGATCCTAAAATCTTTAAAAAGTTTCAATTTAACCCCGACCACCTTGCCCGACGCCTTCGCTTCTACGCCTACCTTAACGCCAAACTAAAAATTTGTTTCAACGGCGAGACCTATCACTGCAAAGGCGGACTACTCGACCTCATCCGCGACGAAAGCCAATACGAAAAGATCTACGTGCCCTTCCAATATTCGGATAAAACGCTAGAGATTGCCTTCACACACACGAACCGTTTTTCCGAGGAATACTATTCCTTCGTCAACGGTCAATACACCGCCGACGGCGGCACCCACCTCAGCGCTTTTCGCGAAGCCCTTCTGCGCGGCATCAACGACTTTGCCAATAAAAAGTTTTCCGGCGACGACGTTCGCGAAGGCGTACTCGGGGCCGTCGCCATTCGCCTAAAGGAACCCATCTTCGAGAGCCAAACCAAAAACAAACTAGGGAACACCGAAATCCGCTCCGACCTCGTCGCGAAGATTGCACAAGTCGTCGCCGACCTCCTGCACCGCAATCCCATCGAAGCAAAAAAACTCATCAGCAAAATCGAAGAGACGCAACGGTTGCGCAAGGAACTCAATTCCGTAAAGAAGCTCGCCCGCGACCGCTCAAAATCTATTTCCGTTCGCATTCCACAGCTCAAAGATTGCAAGAACCACTTTAACCGCGAAAAGCAAAAGCATCTCGACACACAAATCTTCATCACCGAAGGCCAGTCCGCCGCAGGCTCCATTGTCAGTTGCCGAAACGCCAGCACCCAAGCCATCTATACCCTCAAGGGCAAACCGCTTAATGTCTGCGATCTCAAACGCGACGCACTTTATAAAAATGTCGAAATCTACAACCTCATGCGCGGCCTCAATATCGAGGAAAATCTCGATAACCTCCGCTATAATAACGTGATTCTTGCCACCGACGCCGACGTCGATGGTCTGCATATTCGCAACTTAATGATCACCTTTTTCTTACGTTTCTTTGAATCGCTCGTCCGCGAGGGACACTTAAAAATCCTCGAAACCCCGCTCTTTCGCGTTCGCAACAAAAAGACCACCATCTACTGCTACGACGAAGCCGAACGCGAAAAGGCGCTCCAAAAAATCGGCCGCAGCGCAGAGATCACCCGCTTTAAAGGACTCGGAGAAATCTCACCCAAAGAGTTCAAGGCCTTCATTAGTGAAAAAGGCATCCGCCTCACGCCCGTCTCCATTAAGGGCGATCACTTCGTCTCGGAAATCCTCTCCTTTTATATGGGAAAGAACACCCCCGAGCGCCGCGAATACATCATGGAAAACCTAGTGGTTGACGAAGAG
>JAOZSZ010000187.1 GCA_029939385.1 Pontiella sp.
GGATGAAGGAATCCTTAGAGGTGATGCTATCGGGATGATGGTCAACGGGAACGCGGCCCCTCCAATGGAGGTAAATCACACCTTAATCGGTATATTTCACTTTTCAGCATATTGATTCCTGCTATATTTGCTCGCACTGATTTAGTGGCAAAGGAACTCTATGATTCTGGATATTCTATTTAAGGTAGTGGGTGGTTTAGGTATTTTTCTGCTTGGCATGAAATATATGTCGGAAGGAATGCAGGCGGTTGCCGGAAGCAAATTGCGTAATATGATCAGTGCGGTTACTGACAACCGTTTCATGGCTTGTTTTATCGGAACACTCATCACGGGAATCGTGCAATCAAGCTCTGTCACCACCGTGATGGTTGTTGGATTTGTGAATAGTGGTTTCATGACGTTAATGCAAGCGATTGGCGTCATTCTTGGGGCCAATATCGGCACGACGGTCACGGCCTGGATCATTGCGCTTAATATTAGTAAATTTGGATTACCGTTGCTCGGTGTGGCGGCCTTTTTCTTCCTCTTTTCAAAACGCGAACGTGTACGCTACACGGCAATGGCCTTGTTGGGCGTGGGTATGGTGTTTTTTGGACTGACCACCATGGGGGCGGCCTTCAAAACTCCGGAAGTTAAGGAATACCTGACGCAAGCCTTCGCCGTTATGAATGGCACCACCTATGCGGGAGTACTAAAGTGCGCCTTCTTCGGCATGCTGGCCACTATGATTGTACAGTCCTCGTCGGCAACCATCGGCGTAACTATTGTTTTGGCGCAGGGTGGCATTATTGGGTTCGATACCGCGGCCGCCCTCGTTCTTGGCCTAAATATTGGCACCACAATTACGGCCTTTTTGGCCTCTATCGGCACCTCGACCAACGCCAAGCGGGCGGCTTATGCACATATTATTTTCAATGTGATCGGCACACTCTGGCTGATCCCCTTCTTCTTTGTCTATGTAAAAGGGATTGATGCCATTTTCATCCATTTACAGGGGTTTTTCGCAAAAACACAGGAGGGATGGGATGATGTCACTGCAAAAATTGCATTAGTACATACGGGATTTAACCTGATTAACACGATTATCTTCCTCCCTTTGATGAAGCCACTAGCCCGTTTGGTGGAAAAGCTTGTTCCCGAAAAGAAAGAAGACGAAATCAACCGCCTTACCTATTTCGATATTCGCATGCTCGACACTCCTGCTCTGGGTATTCTGCAATCGAAGAAGCAGGTTATATTTATGGCGGAGAGTGTCGAAAATATGGCCGACTGGCTGGGCGAGGTACTCGCCAGCGACGAGCAACTTGATGAGCTTGAAAATAAAATTTTCCACTATGAAACCCTTCTGGACAATGTACAAAAAGAGATCGTGGTTTTCCTGAGCGAAATGATGACGGGGCAGATCCCGCACGATGTCATGGACGAAGTACGCCGAGAAATACGTATGGCAGATGAATATGAGAGCCTCAGCGACTATCTTGTAAATGTTTTAAAAGGCCACATAAAACTGCGCGAAAACCAATTAAACTATTCCGAAGAAGGTCAACAAGAACTTACCGCCTTACATAAAAAAGTCGTTGAATATATTCGAATGATTAATGTCGCCGAACGAAATGATAATATCGATATTTTAAGCAAAGCTCAGTCGGACAGCGAAACCATCACTCGTCAGATTAAAGGATATCGAAGCCTGCATCTTCAGCGTTTATCCGAAAGTAAGATTACCCCATTAAGTAGCCTAGTCTTCACCGATATGCTCAATAATTACCGGCGGATGAAAGACCACGCGCTCAATATTGCCGAGGTCATCGCCGGCGAAAAATAGGAAGTATAAAAGTTTCAATCACAGGAAAAGGCTATCTGTTTATTTGGGAAGCCTTTTTCTTGCCCATAAATTGTTAACATACGTCTCATACTCCTCTAACATCAGAATTCTACTTTGGGCTCGGGCAAAGGGAAAAAAAAGAGAACAACAAAGCTCGAAGTTTTCGAGACTGAAAAGATCGTTTTCTTCTTCTTTGCGCCCTACACAAACAAACCCAATAAAAGGAAAACAGATGAATAAAAAACCAATATATAGTATTATGCTCAGTATTGCTATTTTGACGATACCGACCTTCGCAACAGAAGATACCAACGCTTTACGCACAGAGATTAATGCCCTGACCCAGCGCCTCGACGCCATGGAAAAAGAAACTTCTTCCATCAGCAAAGCCGACTGGATGAACAAAATAAAAATAAAAGGCGATATCCGCGCTCGTTTCGAATATGTAGAAAAAGATGGAGACACCTCCAAATCCCGTCTTCGTGGCCGCGCCCGCATCGGTATCTATGCCGATGTGAACGACCAAGTTTATGCGGGCGTCCGCATCGCGACCGGTTCGGACGAAAGCCCGACCTCCACCAACCAGAACCTCGATGATTTCGCCAACAAGCGCGCCATATGGCTAGACCTCATGTATATGGGCTACACCCCCGAGGCCATCAAAGGCCTCGATCTGGTTCTTGGAAAAATCAAACAGCCGTGGAAACAGATTTCCGATCTGATGTACGACTCAGATGTTAACCCCGAAGGGTTCAATGCAAATTATAATAAAGAGTTCGACGCATTGGAACTCATCGCAAACCTCGGATACTACATCTGGGAGGATAAAGTGAATGGAAATCCCGCTTCGGATGTCACTATGGGAGCAAGCCAATTGGCGGCTATACTAGGTCTAGGCGAGCATCTCCAACTGACCCTCGGTGCAAGTGCCTTTGTCTACCACAATATAGCCGGAGCAGGAATCCCAACTGATGACAAAACACCACCAACCGTCCTAAACAAAGGCAACACGGTTGATGGAACAGGAGACAACTGGCTCTACGACTACGAACTACTCGAAGGCTTTGCCAAGCTCGACATCAAGAACGATATCGTGCCCATTAAGCTCTATACCGATTATATTATCAACCTAGCGGCCAACGTTGAGGAAGACACGGCATGGCTGGTCGGCATGGGTGCGAAATATAAGAAGTTCGGTTTCGACTACAACTACCGCGATATAGATGCCGACGCCATCATCGGCCTATTGGCTGATGGCGACTTTGCTGGCGGCGGTACTGACGGCAAAGGACATAAGCTCAAGATCAAATATACCCTACTCGAAAACTGGACAGCGGGGCTCACTTACTTCCTCACAGAAAAAGGGGGGAACGACATTAATACGCTGCATGCCGACCTCATCGTTAAATTCTAAAAGCCCCCTCAAACTTAAACCTCTCTAAAAAGGGCACTCGCAAGAGTGCCCTTTTTTTATCAATAATATTGATGAATTATTTCAAGCGTCTTTGAAGAGCCAGGTAGAAAGATAACGTTCACCTGTATCGCAGATAACGGTGACGATTAATTTACCTTTATTCTCCGAGCGCTTGGCCAATTCAATGGCGGCAAGAACATTTCCTCCCGATGAAATACCACAGAGAATGCCCTCCTCT
>JAOZSZ010000188.1 GCA_029939385.1 Pontiella sp.
TGAAAAACTGTACCAAGAAGATTTTGAAACTTTTGACTATATTCACGAATCATTTCTTTAAGGAAATTAATTCGAAAATTATGTCACATTCTATGGATGTTTTTTGCAAAAGAGATCAGATCATAATCTTCAGAATACCAGTCAGCAAGAGCCACTAAACCCTCTTCTGAAATTCGTTTATCAACATTCTTCGGATTTATGTGTGCAACAATATCATTGGTCGGCAATGCTGCTTTTTCAGGCAATCCGAGGCATTCTTTGAGTTTAATAAAATCTTTATTTAGTGACTCTTGATGCCCAACAAAAAGAATATCATCTAGTCTGGACTTAAAATATTCCATATTCCCCAACCAATGACTGTAGTGCTCAAAATGCCTGACTTCCGTCAAAGCCTGCACAGACAAATCATGAAAAACTGATTCTCCATCCATATAAGCATTCGCCAAATCATTCGGCGTTTCAAATGACTCGAATACTTTTCGTTGCAAATCACTCCACTCCACATAAATGCGAGGCTGTCCCTTCCGCTTCCGGCTATAGAATCCACTAATAAATCGTGAAATTGGATCTCTAAAACAAAAAATGACAAATTCGCCCTTTGGAATATCCTTCAATGTTGTCTTGTGATTATGACAATGAATGACAAATTCTTCCGTCTTGGGATACTGCTTTAAAACATACTTAACCGCAGTCCCCCCCGTCTTCCCGATATGCAGAAAATGAACCTTCTTTCTTTTATTTTTCTTTAAAAATCCGAACATATAGAGCCTCTAATATAAAATGCAGTAACCTTCACAATGCCTTACAATTTTCATACTGACGTACGATATCGATCCCTCGAAACGCCTTAAACAAAAACTCTGAGCATTTTAAGAAGATATCAGGTGCTAAAATAGTTTCTTCAAAACGAGTTCGAACATCAACGATTTCTTCAAGTTCCAAATAATCTTTCAATTGAGATTTCCAATCCTCTGATGCTAGCAATTGATCATAACAAAACAATCGATAATCTGAATGATTCCGGGCCGCGGATTCAATCGATAATAAATGAGCGTTGTAGCATTTAATAAAACTCAGACAACTTTTCATTCTTTTTAGAAAACCACCTCTTTTCTTCACCCTTCTATACCGAGGCCATATGGCATAAGGATGACGTATCACACAGATTAATTTGTGCTCAGGGAGTATTGAGTTCCAACCCAGATACGTCATGCAGGTTCTCGGATCTTTAAATCCCCACTGATCATGGTTCATATTGAGTCGAGATACTTCCTTTTTAATCGCTGGCACAACTGCTTCCCAGTTAGCATCCTTTTCTTTAATGGGTGTATTGACGTAAAGGCTCAACTTGTTTCCACATTTTAAAGCCGATTTATTGAGAGCAACCAGTGCACTGCGCTCCCATTTATTACCCTCATCGTATTCACCCTTAAAAACTTCATCAACCATGTTGATCCCACTCAAATGCAGTGTTTTTGAAAGAAGAGTGGTTCCTGATTTGTGCATCCCCAGAATAATTACCGGAAGTGCATGGATTTTATGCTGAGTTTTTTTCATCAAAATTATTTTTTAAATAGTTAGTAATAGAGATCCGCTAAAACCCCTTTAGGTAGGATTATTTCTCTTGTGTAAAGAAATAACAAATTCGTAACTTTTTTCTAATTCCGTCGTGTTATTTTCTATTGAAAATCGATTAATAATCGTTTGTCGGGCATTTTTTGATATATGGGAATAAACCATTGGATCACTAATGACGTGAATAATAGCGTTTGAAAGTTCGGTTGCATTTAACTGATTCAGTAATATTCCATTTTTCCCCGATGTTATCACTTCAGGAATTCCACTATGCTTGGTTGATACAACAGGAATACCATAAGCCATGGCTTCAAGGATTGCGTTAGGGATCCCCTCTCTATCGTTTTCCGATGTAGTTTGACTAGGATGGAGAAACAGGTGATATCTGTGTAAAGAGGCCAGCAGAGTATCATTTTTAACAAAGCCTAGAAAACGGATGTTCTTCTCAAGATTCAACCTCTTAACTTGATCTCGAAGGGCCACTTCTTGGGGGCCGGAACCTGCTAAATCCAATTGGACGAAAACCCCCTGCTCTTGTAATATTGCAATGGCATTAATTGTTACGTCTAATCCTTTTTTGCCAATAAAACGGCAGGCCTGTAAAAGCCGTAAAGGCTCCCC
Organism: Pontiella sp.; assembly: GCA_029939385.1. Classification (GTDB taxonomy): domain Bacteria; phylum Verrucomicrobiota; class Kiritimatiellia; order Kiritimatiellales; family Pontiellaceae; genus Pontiella. Next base: position 2,197 of record JAOZSZ010000188.1, read on the forward strand.
CTTTTTAAGACTGGGAACGGTCCGTTTAGGAACAACTGCAGGGATAGGAACACCCGTCGGATTTAAACGAATTCGTTCCGGCGGACACCCTCTATCAATCAACGCTATTTTTAATGATTTACTCCGTACCAAAAAAAGATCCGTATATTTCAAAAGCTTCTCAAGATCTCTTTGCTTCAGCGCATTTGAAGTGTCCACTCCATGAAAAGAGACGATTTTAGGTCGTTTTTCATATTCCAAATAAGAAATTAAGCGAACCGCCTCCGTGCCAAAATAAATATGAATAAGTGCAGGATTAATTTGATCCGTCTTCTTATGAATCTGTTCAATTTGATATTTACTAAGAGGAACTTGTTGATGCTTCAGCGTTTTCCAATAAAACCGCCGCAACCCACGAAACAAAGCATTGGGGTTCTTATTAAGCTTTAAAAGACGAGGATATGGAAACTGATCCAAGTTTTTGGGTCGCCAAGTCAGTACATGGGCCTCATATCTTTTTAATGCCGTTATCTGTCGATAGACATGAAGCATTTCCTGATTTAGAAAAACGCTACAGTACGATAATACCCGCGGTAGATTTTGATTTTCCTCATCGCTCATAAAAATAACTCCAGGGTGTCCGCAATATATGCAAAAGTTTTTCCATTTATATTAATTCCAAATTTTTTCCCGAAATTTGCGGCGCATTTTTTTGTTCAGAATAAATACACTGGCAAATTTTATAGCCCATTTTCGTAGAGAGGAGGGGCGTTCAATATAATTTAGCGGCTCCTTCTTGAATACTGATTTTCGGTAATACTGAAGCCACTCCTCGCGCTCTGGATAATTTTTATCATTCCACGGCTTAATGTTTTCAACAAAGTGGAGGATGGCGGCACGGTTGATTAACTCGGTAAATGAAGGACAGTTATGGAATTCCAAATATTCCTTCTTTCGTCCGCCTTTCATACTCTTCGGACTCAGATAGACATTGTATTCGGCGGATAAGAAAATGGTCTTTTTATACCCCGCCAGATTCATCGGATCCTGAGTTGGGCAGGAAAAATCGTTCTCTTTAATAAGTTTCCGTATCGTCCCCGAAACATCGTCCTTGCGCCACAACTCTAAATTCATGAGGAGCAACCCAGCATTGAAATAGTGATCGAAAGGGACATGCTGAACCGATGCATTCCGCAAACCAATTACAACAGCTCCGAGATACATTCCTTCCAGATTGGTTGCAAACCAGAGACCCAAGAGGTCCCAGAATAGGGAAGGCCAGTCCACTAACAATTAAAG
>JAOZSZ010000189.1:0-1616 GCA_029939385.1 Pontiella sp.
GTTTTTCGTGGTGCAATACGGAGTGCTCGAAAGGCTTATGGAAGCCATCCACAAACCCCGCGCCGAGTGCTCCGAGGGAATCGCCGTGATAGCCCTGATCCATCCCGATGATCCAGTTTTTTTCCGAACGCCCGCGGTTATACCAATATTGGATCGCAATCTTAAGAGCCGCCTCTACGGCCGAACAACCATCGCTGGCAAAGACCGTATGGCGCTCCGGCGTCGGCATGAGGTTTGCCAATCGATCCGCTAGTTCCAGCACATTGGGGTGGGTCAGTCCGCCGGTAATACTGTGTTGTAAAATTCCCGCTTGCTCCTGAATGGCCTTCACCACCTTGGGGTGGCCATGCCCCAGCGCGCACGCCCACCAGCTCGACACGATATCGACGTAGCGATTGTCCTGATCGTCGAAGAGATAAATCCCCTCGCCGCGAACCATATTGGGGAAGCCTTTTTTGAGGGAGGAGAACGTTGTATAGGGATGGAAGATTTTATTTTTCATAGGACAAGTTTTGTGGCGTTATTTTATTAATTCGCAGCTGTTTTATGGGGGGCTTTCTCTAGTTTCTCAATCACCTTCAATGCATCCTTTTCGATTTTAGAAAAGGCGAACCATTTTTTGCCGAGATCCTTGAGCGATGCTCCAATATGGTAAACCGAGGTAGCGTCAAGAATCAAGAAGCGGTCGTGTGCGGCATCAAATGGAAGCAGTTCAATCGGAGGGTACTGTGCGTTGTGCTTTTCCAAATCGAGCCGAAGTTGTTTTGTGATGCGCTTACAGTAGATTCGTGCGGAGACGTTCTTTTTTCTTTTGGTAAGCAGGGTCAGCACGGAATCGTCCACATAGTTGTCGATCAACACGATCGACGTTTTGGCTCTGCGAATGAGCTTTGAAACGAAGGAGTAGGCATCGAAAATCTGCCCGTCGAAAAAGACGCCCTGTCGGGGTTCCAACTCTTGACCTCCAATGACATCGAGAACTTTATTTATTTTTTGGGTAGTCTGAAGTTGCTTGATTTCCAAGGATCCAATCCGCTGGAAGATCTCCGCATTCGAAAGCAAAAAGTGGCGCAGATCTATAAATGTACGCATTATTTTGATACTCATTTCGATTGCTAGGGGCGTGCGAAGAACGCTCGAAAGCATTGAAACCCCCTGTTCGGTAAAAACAAACGGCATGGCCCCGCCGAGGTGTTTTTTGGAAGGTATCACAGATTGTGATACCAGAAGATGGATGTCCGTATCGTTGAGTTCAAACATGAAATCCGCGGGGAATCGGTCAATATTTCTTTTCACGGCCTGTTTAAGTGTGCGGGTTTCCGTTTCGTACAGTTCGGCCAAGTCGCGATCAAGCATCACCTGCATCCCGCGAATCAGATGAATCTTCCCCTCAATTTCGGTTTTATTAATTAATGTGTCCATGGATCTTTTTTTCTGCAGGATTAAACTCCGAGCTTGTTTGCAATTTTTTCTATCTCAGCGATGACGGGGATGGGGAGGCTGGCGTAGTCGGGGTTGGGGGTTTGCAGGGCGGTGCAGTAAGGGATGGTTCCTAGAACGGGAACCTTTCCAAATTGTTCGATGGTGGCGGCGTTATCTTCTTCGATGAGGCCGGA
>JAOZSZ010000189.1:1716-3472 GCA_029939385.1 Pontiella sp.
GGGGAGCAGGCGGGTTGAAAGCGATAAGGAGACATATTAGAGTAGTCTTCCTCTGAAACTTTCATTCCTGCCATTGCTAAAGAATAGTCGAGGTCGGGAACTCCCCTCGTGCCTAATGCCTCTTGCCTACTGCCTGTTGTTGCAACGCAACAACCTGTTTGTGCCGGCTTCATGGGCGCGGCGTTCATATTTCGCCGGCGAAGTTCTGCCAGAAGTAATGCGCTTAACGCCGTTTTTCCCACATCGGTATCGGTGCCTGTAACAAATATTCCGTTCATGCAGGCATCCTGCCTAAAAACTACTTCGTCAGCAAGAACGTAGCGGTCTCGTAGGTGGCATAAACTCCCCGGTCGGAGGCGAAGCTTTTCTGGTAGTTGGTGATGAGCTGATTAAGCTCATTTCGAGAGAGAGGCGCATTTCCTTTGCTTACCTTCCCGCCGGTTACCCCTTGTTCGTGGATTGCCCGGAGAAAGGCTTTGGCGTCGGGGTAGATGATTTCTTCTTCACTATGCTTTCGCCGTTCGAGGGAAAACCCGGCCGATTGAAGACTGGTTTTCGTCTCCTCATAGGTGGGCAGGCTTAGCTCGGGAATATTTCCCGGAGCAATTTCTCGTCTCAATTGGTGCAATTCCTTGAGCGTGCCCCGTAGCATCATGCCGAGGGCAAAGGTGCCGCCGGGCTCTAAATTCCGGAAAATATTTTCGTAGGTTTTTTGAAGGTCAGAAACCCAGTGCAGTGCGGAGCTAGAGATAATCAAAGGATAGCGCGTGTCGTTCTGATAAGTTTGGGCATCGCCGACGACCCAGCTGATTTGTGGAAACGATTTAAACCGAGTCCGGCTGTGCTCAACCATCTTTTCAGCTACATCGATTGCATCGATCGGAACCTCAGGAAATTGTTCCGCCAGCAAGCGGGTTAACTGTCCCGTCCCCGCGCCGAGTTCGAGGATTTGTTTGGGATCTATTTCGGGAAGAATAGAAATCAGCGATTGCGCTAGCGCCAGCTGGGGGCGGGCGTGGCGATCATAGGTCTTGGCTGCGGCTGAAAAACGGTTTTCTATCATTTGAATTTTCCTGAATCCGGCGAAAGATCTACGGCATTTAAGAATTCAATGCAACTATAGGAAGCGTGAGATTTCGTCCATCACTTTATCGAAATGATGAGCCGAGAGCGCATGGCCTGCATCTTTAAAAATTTTCAGCCGGCTATCCGGCAGATGGGCATTCAACCACTTGGCGGCATCGAGGGGAACGATCTGGTCGTCGGTGCCATGTAGCAACAGGATCGGAATCCCAAGGGATGGAACCTTTTGGCGCACATCGGAGGCCTGTAAATATTCAAGCCCCTCCACCAGCGTATTCAGCGATTCCTCCGCATCTGTTTTAGAGAGAATCACACCTTCGAAGGTGTGTGACGTGTTGGGAGCGTGCACGTTATGAAAGAATTCGGACAATACGGCCTCGGGATTACGCTTGAGCTGGAGGATCATACGCCGCAGAATTTTCTGGGGAATTCCAAGGTTGTATCCCTCGCTTGCGCAAAATTTGGCGGTGGAGGAAATGAGCGCCAGCTTCTTGCAACATTTAGGGAGTCGCTCTATCGCCAGCAAGCCGCCCATGGAGTGAGCAATGATATAATCGACATCAGGAATATGTTGATCGCTGAGCACCTGCGCACCGGTCATAAGCTGAACCTTAAAGTGGTCCGCTAGCGCATCGCCCATGGGTCGAATGGTATCGATGCCGTGCGCCCAGCC
>JAOZSZ010000190.1 GCA_029939385.1 Pontiella sp.
TCCTCGGCAAGCGCCATCCGTATAGATTTCAACAACATCACTCATAAAACGATCTACGCAAGCTCGCGGAACGAAATGCCCAGTTGTTTTTCTAAACGAGCGATGCGTTTTTCATCAAAACGGGTAATGAGCGCCAGAGAGATGCCGGTTTTACCCGCCCGAGCGGTGCGGCCACTACGGTGAGTGTAATATTCATTCTTTTCGGGCAATTGATGGTGGATCACAAAAGCGAGCCCTTCAATATCGATACCCCGCGCCGCAATATCCGTCGTCACCAAAATACGCGCCCGTTCTTTTTTAAACATTCGCATAACTTTATCGCGTTCCGTCTGCATCAGATCGCCATGCAATACAACGCAAGAAATTCCTTTCGATTCTAGCTCTTTACCGAAGGCGATCGTATCCGCCCGAGTTCGGCAAAAAACGAGTCCCCGTTGCTCCTTGTGGTCGTTAAGGAATTTAACAATCTGCCCCCACTTTTCGCCCTCCTTGCAGAGGATATATTGATGGCGGATATTAGGATTAACGATGTGCTTTTTGTCGATCTTAAGAAAGGGAGCTTCGGGCGAAATATACCGACTGATCATCTTTTTTATGCCCGGAGGCATAGTGGCAGAAAAGAGCCAGATCGACCGTTCGCCTTTCGTAATTTTCATGATGGATTCAATATCATCTCGGAAACCGAGTTTAAGCATTTCATCGGCTTCATCGAGTACCAGAATTTTGACCTGAGAAAGATCAACGGCCTTGCGGCGAAGCAGATCCATCAAGCGTCCAGGCGTAGCCACTAGCACTTGAGTGGGCCGTTGCAACGCAGCAATCTGACGATCAATCTTATCGCCCCCACAAACCACTTCTGAAAAAATTTTATCGGTATGTTTAGTAAAGCGAAAGAGCTGCTTTTGAATCTGTTTTGCCAACTCCCGAGTGGGGGCTAAAATGACCGACTGAAGGTGAGGTTGAGTAGGATCCACAGCGGCCAACAAAGGCAAACCAAAGGCCGCCGTTTTTCCGGTACCCGTCTGAGCTTGCCCAATAAAATCAGTTGTTTTTCCCAACAATTTGGGAATGGTTTTGGCCTGCACTTCAGTGGGCGTCTGAATGCCCAGTTCCGCCAATCCTTTGAGATAACCCTCGGTGATATCGAGATCTTTAAATGTAGTCATACTGATCCTTACCTTCTAATTTTATTCAGGAAACAGGGGAACCTGCCCCGAAGCGGGTTGAGAGGCTAGTTAATTCGGGAACAAAGAAGGAATTCAAGTTCTGCCCTTCCAAAGAGAGAAAACTATTCGCTCTTTTGCATAAAGGCACGGACGAGACGAAGCTCGGCATAGGTGACCGTATTCCCCGAAGCTTCGATAATGGCCTTCATTGATTTATTTCCGTGTTGGTTAAAAAGCTCTTCAACCTGAAGACGCTTGGCGGGATCGAGAAGTTGATCCATATCAAATCCATCGCCCTGCCCCTCTTCCAGCAGTTTTTCAATATGCTGGCTGATGGTTCCTTCGGTCAGGCCACGCAGTTCCGCGATGGCCTCAAGGGTCAACCCTTGATTGGCCATCGTTAAGGTTTCGGAAAGCGTTTTTCCGGCTTTCTTACGTTTCTTCTGGATTTTAATCGGCACCTTTAGAATCGAGCGCTTTTGCGCCTCTTCGGGATGCATATGTTTATACATCTCGATGATCGTCATGAAGGTGTCGCCATATTTCTCTAGCTTGGCCGCGCCCACTCCCGAGATCCCCGACATCTGCTCCGGTGTATCGGGGAAATAGAGGGCCATTTCGCGCAATGTCCGATCGGAGAAAACCACGAAAGGTGGAATTCCTTCGGCTTGAGCAAGACGCTGACGCTCGGAGCGTAACTGTGAAAAGAGCTTCTCGGAATAGTCGCCAGTCAAGCCCGCAAAAGAAGCCTTCTTCACGCCCTTCTTACGAATGATTTCAAAACGCTGTTTCCCGAGTAAAATCTGTTGGCCTTTGGGTGTGATCTCCAACGCCGAAAAGTGGTTTTGGTTCTGAAGAAGGCACTCCTGCGCCAACAGATTATCGATCACCTTCCGCCAATACTTTTTGTCCTGATCCTTACCCACCCCATAGGTCTTCAGTTGGTCGTGCCCCATCTGGCGAATCTTTTGAGTTTTTGCCCCAACCACGATGTCAGCAATATGCACCGCACCAAAGGTTTGTCCGGAGCGATGAATCGCCGACATAACCTTCTGCGCGGACTCCGTGGCATCCACCCGCTCCACATCGCCCATACAGACGTCGCAGGTTTTGCAGTTATCCTTTCCATAGGTTTCACCAAAATATCCGAGAAGACTTTTTCGGCGACAACAATGAACCTCGGCAAAGCGCACCATCTGAAAGAGTTGGTCTTCAGCCACTTTCTTTTCGGCAGGACTCTCCGTCTGATCAATAAAATATCGAATACGAACAATATCACTCCGATTAAAGAAAAGTCGGCAATGCGCGGGCTCCCCATCACGCCCCGCTCTTCCGGTTTCCTGATAGTAGCCTTCCATATTTTTAGGCAAATCACCGTGCAGAACAAAGCGTACATTGGATTTATCGATACCCATCCCGAAGGCAATGGTGGCCACCACCACATCCACGGCATCGCGATTAAAACTCTCTTGATTTTCCTTCCGCTGCTTTGGGGTCAGCCCGGCGTGATAGGCCAACGCCCGCACGCCCTGTTCTTGCAAAAACTCCGTGGTGGACTCGACGCTCCGGCGAGTGGTGCGATAGATAATTCCCGATTCACCTTTGTGCTCATGCAGAAATTCAAGCAGCTGCAAATCTAGATCTTCCTTGGCTACCACTTGATAAAACAGGTTCGGGCGGTCAAACGAAGCCCGAGTTAGATGGGGATCCCGCAAACCCAACTTAGAGACAATATCCGTGGAAACCTTATGAGTGGCGGTCGCCGTAAATGCCGCGACCGCCGCCTTTGGGAAATGTTTAATAATGTTTGAAAGCGAGAGATAGTCCGGGCGAAAATCATGACCCCATTCCGAGATACAATGCGCTTCATCGATCGCAAAAAAGGAAATCTTTAACTGCTTGAGTGTTGCAATAAACTCCGGCATGGCGAACCGCTCGGGCGAGACATAGAGCAGATCCAACTGATTATTTTCCAAGGATTGAAATACACGAATACGCTCCTTCGCCGACAACGAACTATTCAGAAATTCTGCCGCCAGCCCGTTAGCCTTGGCCGCGTCGACCTGATCCTTCATCAGCGAAATCAAAGGACTGATCACCACGCAAAGCCCTTCGAGCATATGAGCCGGAAGCTGATAGCAAAGCGACTTCCCGCCGCCCGTCGGCATCACCGCAAAGACATCCTTATTATCCAATAGGTTCGAAATAATTTCAGCCTGGTTGGGTCGAAAACTATCAAACCCAAAAATACGCTGAAGTGTCTCTTTCATATCATCTCTCATTC
>JAOZSZ010000191.1 GCA_029939385.1 Pontiella sp.
GGTCCGCTAGCGCATCGCCCATGGGTCGAATGGTATCGATGCCGTGCGCCCAGCCTGAAATGATTAAAACGGATTTCATTAACTATTTAGAACCGAAATAATCGCTTCGGCGGCGCGGTCGAGGTCATCGATGTGGTGGGCGAGGGTGATGGAAAGGCGCAAGCGGGCGGAGCCGTCTGGAACCGTTGGGGGCCGGATGGCGGTGGCAATAATGCCTTGGTCGCGCAGGGTTTTCGAAACGGCAACCGCCCTCTCGTTATTCCCTATGACGATCGGAATGATCTGGCTTTGGCTTTGTAATGTGTTGAGGTCGCCCGCGTGTAAAAGCGATCTAAAATAGTCGGCGTTGGCTTGTAGAATGGCCCCGAGCCTTGGAGAGGATTCTAGTACATCCATAATGCCAAGTGCGGCACCGATAGTGGCCGGGGGCGGGGCGGTGGTATAAATAAATGCGCGAGCGGATTGAACCAAAAGGGTGCGCAAGTTTTTGGAGCAGGCCACGAAACCACCATAGCCCGCCATCGCTTTGCTCATCGTGCCCATCGAGACGGTAACGGATTTTTCAAGCCCGAGTTCACGTACGAGCCCTGCACCGTGCGGACCAAAGGTGCCGGTGGAGTGCGCTTCGTCAACCATCAGCATACTGTCATACTTTTCGGCGAGCGCGGCGATTTTGGCGAGGGGAGCAATGTCTCCATCCATACTGAAGACGGATTCGGTGATGATTAATTTTCGATTTCCGGTGTTGGGGAATTGTTTAAGCCGGGTTTCTAAGGACTGAACATCGTTGTGGGCAAAACGGACGAGTTTAGCGCCGGAGAGTTTGCAGGCATCGATCATACTGGCGTGAACAAGTTTGTCGGCAAAGATAAAGTCGTTGCGTCCGGCAAGAAGGGGAATGGTCCCCGCGTTGGCCATATAACCCGATCCAAAAATTAGTGCGGCCTCATATCCCTTTTTCTTAGCCAGACGTTCTTCAAGTTCTTCATGGATTGGAAGGGTGCCGGTTACGAGCCGCGAGGCCGTGGAGCCGATGCCATATTGATCGAGAGCCTCTCGCGAACAATCCATCACATGGCGATGGTGGGCGAGGTCGAGATAGTCATTACTCGAAAAGTTGAGCACTTCCTTCCCATCGATTTTGATCTTTCCGCCCGCCTCAGGATAAGGGAGTGCGCTTCGTTCCAATCCTTTGGAACGGGCTTCGTCGAGTATCGGTTGGATCCAGTCTTCACGCATGGGCGGCACTTTGTCCAACTTGTGGAGTTGGCGCAATCCAGAAAATGGATTATAGCTTATCGGCATGAAGCTACTTGCCGCATTTGTTCCCTATGTTTCCGTCCTGGTCGGAATGTATGTGTTCCACAGCGCATGGCTGGCGGTGTTGCTCTATCATCTTGGGGTTGTTGCGTTCGTGGTTTGCCGGAAACCAGAAAATATCTGGCAACGGATGTGGGCGGGAACAAAATCGCCGTTGTTGATTCCAGGGCTTATCGGTTATGTAATGGTTGCGCCGGTCGTCTATTTCATGTGGCCGTGGGTTTCGGTTTCGGATTCGATCCTGCCAGAGTGGATGGCTCGCTATGGTTTGACGGGTGCGGCTTGGCTTTTGATGATACCTTATTTTTCTCTCGTCCATCCGATACTGGAAGAGATCCATTGGCGGGGGATTTCACCGGAAAAGGTGAATGGAATCTGCTGGCAGGATCTAGTTTTTGCGGGCTACCATGTGCTCGTGCTCTTTCAGGTGATCGATTGGCTATGGCTCTTCCTCGTGTTTGGCATATTGGCCGGGAGTTCTGTTTTCTGGCGCTGGTCGGCGGGGAAATCCGGCGGCTATGGTCTGCCGATTCTTACGCATGCCGTAGCGGATGCTGGCGTGATTATCGGCGTATATTTTCTTTTAAAATGATGGAGGAATGCGTGTGAAAATAAAATATTTTGGCCTGATGGTTCTAGGCGGAGTTCTGATGAGTGGGTGCACTTCGATGAAACGGATGCCTTCACCGGAGGATCCCATAATGATGGCCGAAATTTCCGGCATTCCTGATTGTCGGATCTGGGGCGATGATGCCCCGTCCGATGAACTGGAACGCGCGCGCGACGGTAGAGAACGATTTTACTCGGATCCTGACTTTGATCCGAAAGCATCGGTTCACTTTCTGGCCATTTCAGGGGGTGCGCAGGAGGGGGCGTTTGGAGGTGGACTATTGGCCGGGTGGACCGCGCGCGGCGACCGCCCCGAATTCAAGCTGGTCACGGGGGTCAGTTCCGGTTCTCTACTGGCCCCCTTCGCTTTTTTGGGATCGGAGTATGATGGGGCCATTCGCGAAATTTTCTCACGCTATTCCACAAAAGACATCTTGAACAAGCGAATTTTTTCCGCGCTGTTTCGCGGGGTCTCTCTTTCGGACAATGATCGGTTTCGCGCGATATTGAAGACTTATTTCACGCCTGTAGAAATGGAAAAAGTTGCGGATGCCTATGCGCATGGGCGCAAGCTGTACATTGGTTCGACCAACCTAGACTCCTGCCGGCCGGTTCTTTGGGATATCGGAAAGATTGCCTCAAGCGGACATCCGGATGCGTATAACCTTATTATCGAGGTGCTTCTCGCTTCGACCGCGTTTCCTGGCATCTTCCCGCCGATTCTTTTTGATGTGGAGCAGAACGGAAAGGCGTATCAGGAACTGCATGTCGACGGTGGATTGACCGCGCAGGTATTCGCCTATTCCATCAACACCGATGCGAAGCAGGTGTTGATGGAGATTGGCATCAAGGGGCAGGCACATGTGTATGTTTTGCGGAATGCCCCGATTTGGCCGAAAGTCGCGACGGTAGAGCCCTCCACGCTTCCGATTCTGGTGAAAACTGCGGAAACCCTAGTGAACTCGATGGCGTTGATGGATATGCACCACATCTATCTGGACGCACTCGATAACGACATTCAGTTTCATTTGGCCTATATGCCCTCCGATTTCCGCGATCCGGAAGAGCCCTTTGATCCTCCCTATATGAAAGAGCTTTATAATCTAGCATTTGAAAAAGCGAAAGCGGGTTATCCTTGGGAATCGAAGCCGCCGGAGTTTCAGAATGAAGAAGAAGGCGAATAGTTTTTGGTTGCTATAAAACGGAGAAGGCAAATGGATCTAGGATTACGTGGAAAAGTGGCGATGGTCGCCGCGTTGAGAAAAAACATTGAACGTTGACCGAACCCTTGCTCGCGTAAGCTGAATCAACGCGCCTCTCCCCATAAAACGAGGGAGGAAGCCTCGTCTACGATCGCGGGGTACGATCTCCCAGAAAGGTCTAGCGAGAGAGTCGGGTGATTGTTGGTAATGGCATCGTGCAAGGCGCAGAGCATCCGATAGATAAAAAAGGATTGCTGAAAATCGCCTACGCTCTCTACCCATTTTTGGATTTCATCTACGGCGGTGGGGTGGAA
>JAOZSZ010000192.1 GCA_029939385.1 Pontiella sp.
TCATAAAAAAAGAAATGCACACTGCTTCCAAGCTGCGTTGCAACCGATAGCCCCAATGTGCCTTCAACGAATTTTGTAATTAAATGATCGAGCCAGATAAACATAATTTTTTTTATAGGTGGGTTTGTTTTGTGACTGAAAAGGTAATGATTTTTTTGTAAGGATCAAGCGGGGATGAGTTTTGATTTTGAGTACGGAAAACTTCATGGATAGGGCTTGATCGGGTACGAGTGAGGCATATAATCCCAAATTCGTTAAATTTAGGTGAAAATTATGGGAAAAACATTATTCGAAAAAATTTGGAACCAGCATGTTATTAAAGATCTTTCAGGTGGCGAAGTGCTCCTCTATATTGATCGACATCTCGTTCATGAAGTGACCAGCCCGCAAGCTTTCGAAGGGCTACGGATACAGAACCGCAAGGTGCGCCATCCAGAATTAACCTTTGCCACGGCCGATCACAACGTACCGACGGATAGTCGTACCGAAATTATTGATCCTGTGGCGAAAGCACAGGTTGATACCCTAGAAAAAAACTGTTCGGATTATGCCATTACGTTCTATGGCATGGCGTCTAAAAACCAGGGTGTTGTACATATTATTGGTCCAGAACAGGGCATCACTCTGCCGGGCACTACGGTAGTCTGCGGCGATTCACATACGGCAACGCACGGCGCATTTGGTGCCATTGCCTTTGGTATTGGAACCTCAGAAGTAGAGCATGTGCTTGCCACGCAAACGTTGCGTCAAAAAAAGCCAAAACAGTTTAGAGTTGAATTCAAAGGAACTCTTCCCCTCGGCGTAACCGCCAAGGATATGGTACTTGAACTTTGCGGTCAGATTGGAACTGCGGGCGGAACGGGGTGTGCCTTTGAATTTTGTGGTGAAGCGATTAAAGCACTTTCAATGGAGGGTCGATTGACGGTCTGCAATATGGCGATCGAGGCCGGCGCTCGCGCAGGACTGATTGCGCCCGACCAAACCACCATTGACTATGTCACAATGGAAGATCGACCCTTTGCGCCAAAGGGGGACGAGCTTAGAAAGTCGATTGAATACTGGAAAACACTCTATTCCGACGAGGATGCGGTCTTCGACAAGACGCTCGTAATTGATGTTTCTACGCTTGAACCTCAGGTTACTTGGGGAACAAGCCCCGGGATGGTGACAGGGATCAACCAAGTCATTCCCGCACTGGATGCCGTTGCAGAATATAGCCCAGAAGACGTACGCGGTGCGCTCGACTATATGGGACTTGAACCGGGCATGAAAATTACCGATATCAAGATTGATACTGTATTTATCGGAAGTTGCACAAATGGTCGAATTGAAGATCTTCGTGAGGCCGCAAAGGTGATGGATGGAAAAAAAGTGGCTACGGGTGTGCGCGTGTTGGTGGTTCCGGGTTCTGAAAAGGTTCGTTACCAAGCTGAAGCCGAACGCCTTGATCGCATTTTTCATGAAGCCGGAGCCGAATGGCGCTATGCAGGCTGTAGTATGTGTTTGGCGATGAATCCTGATAAACTGAAGGATAAGGAGCGGTGCGCTTCCACTTCAAATCGAAATTTTGAAGGTCGCCAAGGTCGGGGAGGGCGCACCCATTTGGTGAGTCCTGCCATGGCGGCGGCGGCCGCTATTTCTGGTAAATTTGTAGATGTAAGGGAGTTAATCTAATCATGGAAAAGTTTGAAACATTTACAGGTACTGTTTGTGCCGTTGATCGTGCAAACATCGACACCGACGCCTTGATTCCAAAGGAATATCTCCGCTCTATCAAACGGACGGGATTTGGTCATGCGCTCTTTTCAGATTGGCGCTACAACGCCGATGGAACCGATAATTCGGAATTTATTCTAAATCAACCGAAGACCCAAGGTGCTTCCATTTTGATTGGTCGGAATAACTTGGGCTGTGGCTCTAGCCGAGAGCACGCGGTTTGGGCCGTTGCGCAACAAGGGTTTAAAGTGGTCATTGCTCCGACGGATGGAGAGATTCCAGCCTTTGCCGATATTTTCCGTAACAACTGTGTAAAAAACGGCATACTAACCGTGCAACTTTCCAATGAACAGGTGGATCAAATCTTTGAAATGGCCATGGCCGATACGCCTCTCAAAGCAACCGTGAATCTGGAAGAACAGACGCTGGTTATCGGGGATACCCGATTTGCCTTTGAAGTGGATCCTGCCGTAAAGGAAAAGTTACTGCTTGGGATGGATGATATTTCCGAAACACTTCAACACGAAAATGATATTTCGGCATTCGAATCCATTCATTGCGTACAGTTGGCTCGCACTTAATCTTTCCAATTCAGTGGGAACCGACTACAAATAAAAGCTTCCTGCATCGGGGAGCTTTTTGAGTTAGGCACTTGAATGAAAAACTATTTAACAGCATCGATTTCCGCGTCAGCCATTCGGCACAATATTGCGTTAGTGCGAAAACGGATGGCTCCTGGCGTAAAGCTATGTCCTGTGGTGAAAGATGATTGTTATGGTCACGGCATGGATGTGCTTTATCCCGTGCTTACTAGCTTAGTGGATGGCTTCGCAGTGGCTTCTCCGCATGAAGCACTCGCCTTACGCCGCCGAGGATATAAGGGATTTATTCTCTGTCTGCTCTCCGCTTATTTTGATGAGCTTGAAGTACAGGATGAACTCGTTCGGCAACGGATTACCCAAACCATTATGTCGACCACCGCTCTTTCCTCCATTCGAGCGGCGGCCGAACGGGTGGGTGCGGCGGCACAGGTTCATTTGAAAGTGGATACCGGAATGGGGCGCTTAGGCGTGCCCGTTGGACAGGCGGCAGATCTAATTAAAGCCATTCATGAGCTGTCAGATGTGGAGTTAACGGGAATTTATACCCACTTTGCCACCGCCGATGAAGCGGATAAAAAGAGGACCCTTGATCAGCTTGAACAGTTTAAATCTATCCTCCCGAAGGATGGAGATTTAATCATTCATGCCGCCAATTCTGCGGCGGCCATTGACCTCCCGGAAGCCCACTTTGATCTAGTGCGCGTAGGCATTGCCCTCTATGGATACCCGCCATCGGACGGGTTGAACAACGACCGGATAGATTTAAAACCCTGCATGGAGGTGTCGGCTCAATTGATTGCCGTCAAACACCTGCAAAAAGGAAGTCGAAGTGGGTATGGACTGACCTATGAATATACGCGCGATAGTCGAGTGGGTATTGTTCCAATTGGTTATGGCGACGGCTATTTTCGAAACCTTTCCAATCAAGCGGTTGTACGGATCAATGGAAAGGATGCTCCCGTGTGCGGTCGTGTTTCGATGGATCAAATGACGGTAGACGTCACGGATATTCCAAGCGCAAAGGTGGGTGACAAAGTAGAAATAATTTCATCCAATCCCACCGCACCCAACCGCGTTGAAAATCTGGCTCGGTTGGCCGGAACCATTCCCTACGAAAT
>JAOZSZ010000021.1 GCA_029939385.1 Pontiella sp.
TTTTTCGCATCCGCCAGCCCGGCCAGCTTCCCGGCCGCTGAGGCCGCAAGGCGGCGCACGTTGGCGGCGGGGGAGCGCGTTAGTTCGATGAGTTCCGGCAAGGCCTCGGGGTTCCCGGATTTGCCGAGTTCAACGGCACGCTCCCGGTGTTGCTTTTCTAACTCACGATGCATCCGGCTCCTCCAACGATTATTTACGTAGTAGGTTTATGTTTCTAATGCGGATTATCCAACGCTACGTCGCGAAGCGAGTCAGTCCCTCTGATGCCTTGGCCAACTCTTGTTCCCGCATATCCACCCCGTGTTAATTGGTAAAACTGTTTGAAAGAATAATCGGCAAGGTCGCCCGGCAAAAGCCAAATAGCAGGTTTTGTTTACAGGCGAGCCACTTGCGGTGCGGGAGCTGTCGCTACACCGTCTGGGAATAGCGGCCCTGGCGCTGGTCGTTCTGGAGGTAGGCATCGAAGCGCATGGCGACGATGCGGATGAAGAGGCGGCCGAGCGGGGTGACGTGTAGGCCGCCGCTTTCGCGGCGGACGAGGCCATCGGCTTCGAGGTCGTCGAGCGAAGCAAGATCAGCTTTAAAATAGTCGGCAAAGTCGATGCCGAGCTGTTTGGAAAGTTGGGCATAGTCGACATAAAGATTACACATAATGTGCATGATTGTGTCGTAACGGATTTTATCCTCGGCGGTCATCGTGTAGCCGCGCAACAGCGGGAGGTTGCCGGAGTCGAGGTCGGCATAGTAAAGGTCGAGGTCTTTTTTATTCTGGAAGTAACACCCTCCCGCGTGCGAGATCGACGACATGCCCATGCCGTGGAGGTCGACGCCTTTGAGCGTGCTGTAGCCCTGAAAATTGCGCTGCAATGTTCCGTTGGCAAGAGCCTTCGACATCGCATCGCTGGGCTTCGCAAAATGATCCATCCCAATGTAGACGTAGCCCGCGCTCGTTAGTTTTTCGATGGCCAGTTGCAGCAGTTGGAGTTTGGTTTCGACGTTGGGTAGCCGCTCTTCGAAGCTTTTTTGAAAGGGTTTGATCCAAGGAATATGAGCATAGCTATAGACGGCCAAGCGATCGGGGGAGAGCGTGAGTATATCATCCATGGTTTGGTTAAACGATTCGAGGGTCTGTCCGGGGAGTCCATAGATGAGATCAAAGTTAATCGACTCCACTCCGCTATCGCGGAGCCATTGATTGGCCTCGGCAACTTGCTCTAAAGGCTGAATGCGGGCGATGGTTTTTTGTACATCAGGGTTGGTGTCCTGCACCCCGAGCGAGGCGCGGTTAAAGCCGGCGTTGTGTAGTGCCTTTACCTTTTCCAGGGTCAGACTGCGCGGATCGATCTCCACGCCGGCCTCGATAGTTTTGGCCATCGGAAAGGTTGCGCGAATTATTTCGCCTAACTGCTCAATCTCTTCGGGAAGCAGAAAGGTAGGGGTTCCGCCGCCGAGCTGGATTTGCACCACCTCGGAGCCGGGGGCCATCTGTTTTGCCCGCATCGCCATTTCTCGCTTCAGATAGCCGAGATATTCCGCGCTCTTAGATTGGTCGCCGGTGACAATATTAGTACATCCGCAGTAGAGGCATTGTTTGGCACAGAAAGGTAGATGAAAATAGAGGGAGAGGGGGGCTGGAGTGTGGGGGTTGGGGAGTGGGGGAGTGAACTCTTCGGTAAAGTGCGTGGCAGGCGGGTACGAGGTGTAGCGCGGGCCGGGCACATTATATTTGCGGAGTTGATCAAGATGGACGGTTATTGGATTCATTTAAAGTTTTGAACTGTTTCGGTTATGGCCTGGATGGTTTCGAGATGGGCGTTAGGAGGAACGCCGTGTCCGAGGTTAAAGATAAAGCCATCGCGCCCGCGCATCTCTTCGAGAATCTTCTGTGTTTCAACGATCGCCGTCTTGGGCGAAGAAAGGAGTAGTGCGGGGTCGAGGTTGCCTTGTACAGCGACCGTGGCGGGGATTTTCTTGCAAACGTCGGAGAGGCGAATATTCCAATCCATGCTAAGTGCTTGGGCGCCCGTCCGCATAACTTCGTTCCAGTTGTGGTGGACGTTTCGGGCAAATACAATCGTCGGAACTGAGTCGTCAATAGCCTCGATAATCTGCTGCATCCAACGTCCGGAAGTTTCCCAGAACAGAGTTGGAGAAAGCGTTCCGCCTTGGCTGTCGAAGAGTTGGATCACATCCGCCCCCGCTTCGATCTGCGCCTTGAGGTAGATGATGGTGGCTTCGGTAATCTTTTCGAGCAGGGCGTGGAAAAGTTGGGGTTCATTATAGAGTAGTGCGCGCGAGCGGGTGTTGTCGCGCGAGCTACCCCCTTCAACCATGAACGAGGCCAGCGTCCAGGGGGAACCGGCAAAGCCAATGATGGCGCGTTCGTTGCCGAGTTCTTTGCGGACCAGGCGGATGGCTTCGGGGGTGTAGGCAATGGCGTCGAGCACGCGCGAGGGGTCGAGCCGCTCGACATCGGCTTTGGAGTTAAGTGCAAAGTCAACCTTCACGCCGCCTTGCTCTAGCAGTTCGTAGGGCTGACCCATTGCCTCAGAAATCACGAGGATGTCGGAAAAAATAACGGCGGCGTCATAGCCAAATCGGCGGATGGGCTGGAGCGTAACCTCGGCGGCCAGCTCGGGATTTTGGACAAGCTCAGTAAATTTATACCCTTCTTTGAGTGCACGGTATTCGGGTAATGAACGCCCCGCTTGGCGCATCATCCAGATCGGTGGCCGGTCGGCCGGTTGGCATTTGCAGGCCTTTAAAAAACGTTCGCGGTGTGTATTCATAAAGATCAGATAACCACGAAATGCAGGAAATAGACGAACCTTTAACGGCTCTTTTCGTCCGTTTTTTGCTTCGGGCAGAAGGAATGGATTAGTTGGCCTTAACGGCGTCGAGCTCGATCTCAAAGAGCAGGTCGTGGCGACAGACATCGGCGTGAGAGATGGCCACGGGGAGTTCGGGTAGGTGGTTTTCGATACAGTATTTTTCTAGCAGGTGCGCGTCGTCGATATCTTTAAAGTAGGCGATGGCACGGGAGGTATCTTCCCAATCCATGTCGCGCGACTTTAGGATCGCGTGTACGACTTCCATGGTGAGTTTAATCTGTTTTTTGCAGTCGCCAATGTGAATGGTTTCCCCGCCGGGCTCGATGCTGGCGGTGCCGGAAATGGTGAGCAGGCGCGAGCCGGGTTGATCGATTTCGACGGCGCGCGCGAAGGAGCTTTTATAATCGATCGCCGGGCATTGCAACGGCGAGGGTACGGCAAATATTTTAACGCCATCATGTTTTGGTTTGACCGCAAGCAGGGCACAAACGATGGCTTCGCCCGCGGCGGTTCCGGCTCCAATCCCGGTGCTTGCCGGAACCATTTTTTCGAAGGTACCGCGCTCTTTAAAAAACTGCGATCGGACGACATTAAATTCGTCGTACCATTCGAGTAGATCGTTGAGGTAGAGCCATGTGCGGGCGATATCGGTAAATTCCATATCCGCCTGCTGGAGTAAATTTTCCATTTTTTCGAACACATCGCGCGCCTGCTCCTCGCGGGAGCGGGAAAGGTCATCGGCGCGAAGATCACCCAATAGACAGTAACGTGCATCGTCGGTGTCGTACCAATTTCCGACCAACCGGTCGCCATCCATCACGGGGTTGAGCTCCGCGCCGGAGATGGCGATGAACTGGGTGCCGGTGATGCTACAATCGCCGGAGCAGGCATCGCCGTGAAGTAGAGTCAGGGGCCAATCTAGGTTTTTGATAGCCGAGACGGCTTTGGGGTAGAGCTGCCGCCCGCCGAAGAGATATTGAAAAGCAATCTTCGCATCATGTTCCTTCATCTCGACCGAGACACGGTCGAACACCTCGTGCAGGGTTGATTCGGTGGCTTGTGCCGTAATGAAATAGGCCTTCACGCCATCATGCGGGAATTCTACGGTTTTTAGGTCGGGCTCAGTCGATCGGTTTTTTTGCATATTAAAATCTCACTTTAGGTAAAGGACTATAACGTAGTTTGATGGCGATTTAGTGCAAGCTAATCCTAAATATTGAGGCCCGCTCTCATTGTTATTGGCCGAGGAATTGGCCGCCTCGGCAGTGAGTATGCTTGCCATTTTCGAAGGTGTGGATGCCGTTAACGATAACGTGGCGCATGCCGGATGAGAGTTGGTGCGGCGCGGCGTAGGTGGTGTTTTCTCGAATGCCATCGGAATCGAAAATGACGAGATCGGCAAAGTATCCTTCTTTCAGTTGGCCGCGTTTTTTCAGCCCGAATTGTTTAGCGGGCAGGGTGGTCATTTTACGAATAGCCTCGGCAAGGGGAACCGTTTGTCCATCGAGTGCCGCGCGTAAAAAGCGGGTATGGCTTCCATAAGCACGCGGATGTGGGTGGTCGTGACTGAGCGGCCCCCAGGGTGCACGTAATGAACCGTCGGAGCCGAGCGAGACATACGGCTCGGCCAAAACCTTCCACATATTTTCTTCCGACATACTAAAAAAGATGCCGCCGGTTTTAAGGTCATCGCGATCGATCAAATGCAGAAAGGCATCCACCTCTTTCATGCCGAGGGTCTCGGCGACTTCGGGGAGGTATTTCCCTTTAAAGGCTTCAAACTGCGTGGAGCCGATCATGACATTATTCCAGTAGTCGGAAGGATGTTCTTCAAGTTCCCCGCGAATTTTCTTCCGGGTTTCGGGGTCACGAATGCGATCAAGAATGGCCTCGCGCCCGCCATACGATGCCCAGTTGGGAAGGATAATGTCGAGGTCGGTGCAGGCGGCGGTGTAGGGATATCGGTCGGCCCCGGCTCCGGCACGGCGAACCTTTTCGAGGGCGGTATCGATTTTTCCCCAGTTGGATTTTCCCGACGCTTTAAGGTGAGAGATTTGCAGGCGTGCGCCGGAGCGGGCGGAGATCTCGATGGCTTCGTCGATGGCATCGAGCAGGCCGTCCGATTCACTACGCATGTGGGTGGTGTAAAGGCCGCCATGCCGGGCAATGATTTTGGCGAGGGCGATGAGTTCCGAGCGCGGGACGGCAGAGCCGGGGGGATAGGCTAGGCCGGAGCTTAATCCAATAGCCCCTTCGTCGAGGGCCTGCTCTAGCGTTCGAACCATTTGCTTCATTTCATCGGGTGTGGCGGCGCGGGGATCGTAGCCACAAATTCCGGCGTGTAGGGTGTTGTGCCCCACCAGTAGGGCGGCATTAACGGCGGGCTGGGCTTCGGTAAAGCATTCGCGATAGTCGGCGAGCGTTTCCCAAGGCACAATATGTTGTGGTTCGTTCACACCTTCGAAGGTGTGATTTTTTATCCCCATTCGGGAATAATCCTTGTCGAGCCAGTCGGACGGCATTTTATAGTCGCCGTTGAGGGGCGCGGCAGAGGCTCCGCAATTTCCACAAATCTCGGTAGTAATGCCCTGATAGATCTTCGACGCGGCGCTCGGTTCGATTAGCAAGTAGGTGTCGGAATGCGAATGGGCATCAATAAAGCCGGGACAGACCATGCAGCCGGAGGCATCGATGATCTTTTTTGCATGGGCTTCTGAAAGATCACCGATCGCGGCAATGGAGTCGTCCTGAATACCAATATCGCAATCGACCGCCTCGCTTCCAGAGCCATCAAAAACCCGCCCATTCATGATTTTAAGGTCAAAATTCATGGGGAGATTGTAGCTTCCCTTTATTAAAAAGGGGAGGGAAAAGAAGTGCGACATAATGGCGCAGATGTGACGCGGAGGTGTGCCAAAACGGGGGCGGTGGCACACTTTTTGGTTTTAATGGTGGATGCCCAGAAAACCCAATTTTGAGAGAAGTAGCCTTTGTTTGCAAGGGTTTGCTCCTTCTTCCTTACGTCTCTCGCCCGCTGGCACACCTGTTGCTTTAGGGCAGTAGTCGATGAAGACACAATTTAATTACTAGGAGATAAATTATGAGCACAGCAGGATCAAAAGTATTAGGTATCGATTTGGGTACCACGAATTCGTGTATGGCCGTGATGGAAGGCGGCGAACCTACAGTTATTCCAAATGCGGAAGGTGGGCGTACTACCCCGTCGATTGTCGCATTCACTAAGAGCGGTGAGCGTTTGGTGGGAACTGCCGCGAAACGTCAGGCGGTTACCAACCCACAACATACAATCTTTTCGATCAAACGTTTTATGGGTCGGAAATTTAGTGAGGTAAAGCACGAGACGGATCTTGTGCCGTACAATGTGGTTGAAGCGAAGAATGGCGATGTGCAGGTGAAGATTGATGATAAAATGTATTCGCCCCCAGAAATCTCGGCCATGATTCTTCAGAAAATGAAGACGGATGCAGAGGCTTATCTTGGCGAAACCGTTTCGCAGGCGGTCATCACGGTGCCGGCTTATTTTAATGATTCTCAGCGTCAAGCAACGAAGGATGCGGGCCGGATTGCTGGTCTTGAAGTGTTGCGCATTATTAACGAGCCGACCGCGGCGTCGCTGGCGTATGGCCTCGATAAGAAATCGGAAGAGAAGATTGCAATCTATGACTTGGGCGGCGGCACGTTTGATGTGTCGATCCTCGATATTGGTGATGGTGTATTCGAAGTTACGGCAACGAGCGGTGATGGCCATCTGGGTGGTGACGATTTTGACCAAAATATTATCGATTGGCTGGTGAGTAACTTTAAGAAGGAGCAGGGCGTTGATCTTTCGCTCGATCCGATGGTTTTGCAACGGTTGAAGGAGTCGGCTGAAAAAGCGAAGTGTGAACTTTCTAGCTCGCAACAGACGGAGATCAACCTGCCGTTCATTACGGCGGATGCCAGCGGGCCGAAGCATTTAAATATGACACTGACTCGCGCTAAGCTTGAAGAGCTCTGCGATGATTTGATCGTTAAGGCTACCAATCCTGTGAAGGTTTGTTTGAAGGATTCAGGATTGAGCTCATCGGAAATCGATGAAGTGATTTTGGTTGGCGGTTCGACGCGTATGCCGAAGGTTCAGGAATCGGTGAAGAAAATCTTTGGACAGGAGCCGCATAAGGGCGTGAACCCAGATGAAGTGGTTTCGATTGGAGCTTCTATTCAGGGCGGTGTCTTGAAGGGTGAAGTGAAAGATGTGTTGTTGCTAGATGTAACGCCGCTGACGCTGGGAATTGAGACTCTGGGGGGTGTATTTACTCCGCTCATCGAACGGAATACTACGATTCCGGCAAAGAAGAATGAAATCTTCTCTACCGCGGCCGACAATCAGCCCGCCGTGGATATCCACGTGTTACAAGGCGAGCGTAAGATGGCCAATGTCAATAAGGACTTGGGCCGGTTCAATCTGGATGGTATTCCTCCGGCACCGCGCGGTGTTCCGCAGATCGAAGTGACATTTGACATCGATGCCAACGGCATTGTGAAGGTTAGCGCGAAGGATCTGGGTACAGGGAAATCGCAGCACATTACCATCACGGGTGCGAGTGGTTTGTCGGATGATGAAATCGCTAAGATGATGCAGGATGCCGAAGCCCATGCGGCGGAGGACGAAAAGTTGCGCGAGAAGATTGATCTGAAAAACCAGGCGGACTCCACGGTCTTCCAGACGGAAAAGTTCCTGAAGGAAAACGAAGAGAAAGTTTCTGCCGAACAGAAGGCCGAAGTTGAAGCCGCGATCGAGCCCGTTAAAAAGGCGATTGAAGCTGAAGACTATGAAGCGATGAAAACAACGCTCGAAACCTTGAATGAAAAGATGCAGGCCGCCGCAACGGAGATGTATTCCCAAACGCAGGGTCAACCGGGTGCCGAAGGCGCTCCGGATATGGGGGCGGATGCCGAAGCCGGTCAGGAAAAGCAGGCGACCGATGTTGAGGAAGCTGACTTCGAAATGGTCGATGAGGACGAGAAGAAGTAGTTCGGGGGACGGGGTTGACAGGGTTTCTTGTAGATCCTGTTCATCCGGTCTGAATTTAACTGTAATTGTGGTGGGGTGTCCTGCCGAGAGTGTAATCAAACTAAGGAGATACATATCAATGAAGATTAAGCCATTGGGTGAACGTGTGCTGGTTGAGCCGCTGACAGAGGGCGAAGTCAATAAAGGCGGGATCATTATTCCAGATTCAGCAAAAGAAAAGCCGCAGGAAGGCAAGGTGATTGCCGTAGGAACAGGAAAAATCGATGATAACGGCAAGAAGATTCCGTTTAACGTCAAAAAGGGCGATATCGTATTGATGCCAAAGTATGGCGGAACTGAAGTAAAAATGGGCGGCAAGGAATATCAGATCATGCGCGAAGACGATATCCTCGCAGTGATCGGCTAACCTATAATTTTAAAAGGAAAATTTATTATGGCAAAACAGATTATATTTGACGTAGAAGCCCGCGACGCCATGTTGCGCGGTGTTGAAAAATTGAGCAATGCGGTGAAGGTTACTCTCGGCCCGAAAGGTCGTAACGTAATCCTCGATAAGAGCTTTGGTGCCCCAACCGTGACCAAGGACGGCGTATCCGTTGCAAAAGAAATTGAGTTGGAAAATCCCTTCGAAAACATGGGCGCACAGATGGTGAAGGAAGTGGCTTCCAAGACTTCCGATATTGCGGGTGATGGTACCACTACAGCAACCGTTCTGGCTGAAGCGATTTATCGCGAAGGCTTGAAGAATGTTACTGCAGGCGCTAATCCAATGAGCCTCAAGCGGGGCATCGATAAAGCCGTTATGACGCTGGTTGAACAGCTTACGAAGCTCAGTAAGAAGGTGAAGTCTACCGAAGAAATCGCACAGGTGGGTTCTATCTCTGCGAACGGCGACGAGACCATCGGCAGCATTATTGCTCAAGCTATGGATAAGGTGGGTAAAGACGGTACGATCACCGTCGAGGAAGCCAAGTCCATTGATACGACTCTTGATATTGTTGAAGGAATGCAGTTCGACAAAGGCTATCTCTCCCCGTACTTCGTGACCGATGCGAATGCGATGGAAGCGGCGTTGGAAGATCCATACATTCTTCTCTTCGAGAAAAAGATCTCTAATTTGCAAGACATGCTTCCGCTGTTGCAGAATGTGGCGAAGACCGGCAAGCCGTTGATGATTATTGCGGAAGATATTGAAGGCGAAGCTCTGGCTACATTGGTGGTGAACAAGCTCCGTGGCACGTTGAACGTCTGCGCAGTGAAAGCGCCTGGTTTTGGTGATCGGCGTAAGGCGATCATGGAAGACCTCGCTGTCCTCACCGATGGTAAGTTCATTACCGAAGACCTCGGCATTAAACTTGAAAACGTAACGCTCGAAGATCTCGGAACCGCCAAGCGCGTAACCGTGAGCAAAGACGAAACCACTCTTGTTGAAGGCGCAGGTAAAGTGTCCGCGATCAAGGCACGGATCGATCAGATCCGTCGTCAGATCGAAGAAACTACCTCCGATTACGACCGCGAAAAGCTGCAGGAACGTCTGGCAAAAATCGCTGGCGGTGTTGCGGTAATCAACGTTGGCGCAGCCACCGAAGTTGAAATGAAAGAGAAGAAGGCTCGTGTGGAAGACGCATTACACGCCACCCGTGCTGCTGTTGAAGAGGGTATCGTACCCGGCGGTGGAGTTGCGCTGATCCGTATTCAGAAGTCTCTCGATAAGGTTGATGCCGAAGGCGATGAAGCCATTGGTGTTGAGATTATCCGCAAGGCGATTGAAGCTCCGCTCCGTCAGCTTGTGGCTAACGCCGCGGAAGAAGGAGCCATCGTGGTGCAGGCGGTCAAGAAGGGTAAGCAGTCTTACGGCTATAACGTGGCAACGGGTGAATATGTTGACATGATCGCTTCGGGAATCATTGATCCGGCGAAGGTGACTCGTTCCGCTCTGCAGAACGCGGCCTCCATTGCGGGTCTGTTGCTCACTACCGAGTGCATGATTACGGACCTTCCATCCAAAGACGCCCCAGCAGGTATGCCTGATATGGGCGGCATGGGCGGTATGGGCGGCATGATGTAGAGAGGGAGTGCAAGGCGGAATTTATGGATGGATGGAACAATGGGTTCCCCCCATCCATAAATCCTTTTGCTCCACCCCAGAAATGGGCTCACATTTTGTCAAAAATGGCGTTTGACGCTGAAAAGCGGGGTGCTATACTGCGCCCCGTTTTTTACCCTTTAAAGGAGGGGAATCGTTATGAATATGGAATACATGGACAAGGCTCAGGAAATGATCACCAATGTCCCGTTATTGGTTAATCTAATTTCTTACCGTACCCGTCAACTGAACGCCGGTGCTCGTCCGATGGTCAAGAAGGATCATCCTGAACAGGACAATCACGATGTCGTGCTCAAGGAAATCATCGAAGGAAAACTGACCGTCGAAATGAACTTTTCGCAGGAAGAGGCAGCGATTCCAGGACTGGACTTCGAAACCTCAATCCTTCTTTAAAATAGAAGGAATCATTAAACTCAAGCTTCTGCTCAATAGCTGAAGTGAGGCGGGCGCAACGTGACCGTAGTGAGAGGATAGATTTTTAAAAAGCTCAAAGCTTCCGGGTTTTGGGCTTTTATTTTTTTGACAGGAGATCTATTCAAGGTTTGAAAAAGAGGATTTTTTCTTACAATGGCTGGAAAAAATAAAAAGAAGAAGGATGCTGCTCCAGGTGTGCTGGCCACGAATCGAAAGGCGCACCACGATTTCCAGATACTGGAAAAGATAGAGACGGGCATTGTGCTGACAGGGACGGAGGTAAAGTCGGTTAAGCAGGGGCATGTCAGTATTCAAGAAGGGTATGTTCATATTGATGACCATATGGAAACCTGGCTTGTTGGGGCGACCATTCAGCCCTATGACCACGGCAATATTTTTAATCATAATCAAACCCGCGAACGTAAGTTGTTGCTACACCGTAAGGAAATTGAGCGACTTTTCAGTAAAACGCGCGAAAAAGGGCTGACGATTGTTCCGCTTAAGATTTATCTCGTGCGGGGTAAAGTTAAGATCAAGATCGGTTTGGCTAAGGGAAAGAATGTGGTTGATAAGCGGCATACGCTTCGAAAGCGTGAAGCGGACCGCGACTCCCAACGAGCAATGCGTAATCATAACCAGCGCTAATCTTATGATCGTTTAGAGACGGATCTATTGGGTTTACTCCCGAGCGGTTTCAACGATCCTTTTAGATTAAAATCGTGCTCCATCTTTCGGGGCAGCCAATCAATAATATTGCTAGAGAAATGGATTGCATGAAAAGAGGGCAAGTGCGAGATTACGCCTTGGTTTATTAAAGGAAATACTGCGACGGGCGTGGTGTATCTGGTTTTAGGGAGCGGAATTAACAGGAGGAAGGCTTCGGATGAAAAAAACAATGATGTTTGGAATGGTGGCGGTGCTAGTTGCAGGAATGGCAAGCGCCCAAAATGAAGTAGTCATGGTGGATCAAATGGAGAACTCTAAGGAGTTTAATCCCGAAGTAACCGTCGAGATGGCTCTAGTTTCATCCTACGTATGGCGTGGCCAAGTCTATAACAACGATTTTGTGGTTCAACCACAGGTGACCGTATCTCAGTATGGTGTCAGTCTTAATGTTTGGGGCAACTATGATTTGGGTAAGAGTTCGAACGGAACATCGAGCGATTTTTCTGAAATCGACTTTTCGTTAGCCTACACCCTGCCGATTGATATTAATGAGATTGCCATTGATGTCGGTGTAATCGGATACCACTTCCCTGCCAATGGCACAGGGAATGTTGGAGCACCTTCC
>JAOZSZ010000022.1 GCA_029939385.1 Pontiella sp.
GAACACCCCCGAGCGCCGCGAATACATCATGGAAAACCTAGTGGTTGACGAAGAGATACTATGACCAAAAAGAACGATACCGAGCTGGAACTTTTTAAAGAAGAGCCCCCCACTACTCCCGTAGAGGAAGAGGCCGCCCTTCCCCCTATTGAAGAAGGGCCCCAAAAATTTAACCCGCTGCACGAGGATCACGGGCCATTAAAAAAGCTGGTGGATTTTAACTTTCTGCAATATGCCTCGTATGTGATTTGCGACCGCGCAATCCCTGCCCTTGAGGACGGACTCAAGCCGGTGCAGCGCCGCATCATGCATGCGCTGAAGGATAAGGACGACGGGCGCTTCATTAAGGTCGCTAACATTGTTGGCCACACGATGCAGTATCACCCGCACGGCGACGCATCGATTGCCGACGCGCTGGTGACGCTGACGAACAAGCGCTACCTGATCGAAGGGCAGGGAAACTACGGCAACATCTACACCGGCGACCGCGCGGCGGCTTCGCGGTATATCGAATGCCGCCTCACCGAGTTGGCGCGCAAGGAGCTCTTTAATAAAGATCTGACGGAATGGATCGCCAGCTATGATGGCCGCAACAAGGAGCCGGTTGCCCTGCCCTGCAAGCTACCGCTGATGCTAATGCTTGGCGCGGACGGAATTGCCGTCGGCCTTTCAACCAGCATTCTGCCACATAACTTTATTGAACTGCTCGAAGCACAAATTGAAATCCTGCGTGAAAAAAAGCGGACGCCAGCCGAACTCCACCTCCTTCCCGACTTCCAAACTGGCGGGCTGATGGATGTCTCCGAATACAATAAGGGCAAGGGCAAGATTAAGCTGCGCGCCAAGATTGAAATACGTAAAAACAACCGGCTCGTCATTACCGAACTGCCGCACGGCACCACCACCGAATCGCTCACGGCCTCCATCGAGGATGCCATTAAAAAGAAGAAAGTTCCGATACGAACCATCGACGACTTTACCGCTGAAAAGGTCGAAATTGAGCTAATGCTCAGCCCGGGCGCGGAGCAAGAAAAAGTTATTCAGAAACTCTATGCCTTCACCAAATGCGAGACCTCCGTTTCCAGCCGCCTCATCTGCCTGCGCAACAAACGCCCCGTTGAAATGACGGTCGATGAAGTGCTACGCTTTAATACCGCGCAATTGCTCGAAATCCTTGAAGCTGAACTTAATCTGCGCAAGGCCAAGCTACTCGATGACTTCCACAACAAAACGCTCGTGCAGATTTTTGTCGAAAACCGAATCTATAAAAAGATTGAGCAGTGCAAAACCTACGAGGCCGTTGTTGCCGCAATTCATCAAGGGCTTGAGCCTTTCAAAAAACAGCTTAAACGCAAGATTGTGGACGAAGACATAGAGATGTTGCTCGGCGTTCGCATCAAGCGGATCTCCCTCTTCGATATCGAAAAAAACCGTAAAGACATCAACGATATCCTCGCCGAGCTGACCGAAGTTGAAAAGAATCTCGGTGCACTTAAGGGCTATGCGATTCGCTACATCAAACGGCTCATTAAGGAATACAAAGGCCAGTACCCGCGTTGCACCGAAACCGCCAGCTTTAAGGAAGTTGAGGTCCGCGAACTCACCGCTACCGAGCTACAGATTAAGCGCGATGAAAATGGATACATTGGCACCAACGTCAAGGGCGAGGTCCTCATGGAATGCTCTTCGCTCGATAAGCTCCTCGTGGTCTGGAAAAACGGAAAGTATAAGGTAATGCCTCCGCCAGAAAAATTATTTGTCGACGACCACCTCGAACGGTGCGAGATCTTTAACCGCGAAAAACAGTTTACCGCAGTTTACACTGCGGCGAGAATCACCTATCTCAAACGCTTTAAGATTGGTGGAACCATCATGAACCGCGACTACTTCCTCACTCAGGGCGAAAAATCAAAGCTCCAGCTTTTTGTGGACGGAACCCCCGAAGCCATCTATGTGAAATATCATAAAGCCAAAGGCCAACGCATCCGCCAACAACGCTTTAACCCCACCGATATTGCGATGAAAGGCGTAAAGTCGCGCGGCAACCGAATGACCACCAAAGGCATTCAATATATTGGAACCGAGCCCGGCCGATGGTGGGACCACGACGATGCCGGCGCCATGCCTGACGGGGTTCTTTTATAAAAAGAAGTCCATGATGAAATCCATCCTCGCCAGTATGCTTCTCTTGTCCGCAACCACGACCCTCGCTCGGACATGGACGGATATGCAGGGGCGAAAGATCGAGGCGGAGGTGGTGGCGGTTAAGACGGACAGGACCGTGGGGCTGCGGATAAGTCGAGGGAAAGTGGTTACCGTCCCGTTCAGCACCTTTATGGATTCCGACGTCGAATATCTGGAACAATTGCTCGCAAGGAAAGGGCGCGGCAAGTTGCACGCCGTTGAGTGGAGTAAACTCAACAAGGCCTTCGGCCTCAGAGTTTGGCAGGACAATCTACTGTGGGATGATTCAACCGCAGTCGTAGCCAAGCGCATGAAGTTGCAGAAGGAATCAAAAACCGACTTCATGGAAAACCACCGCGCTTATCCTTTGGGTCGGGAAAAAGTTTTGGGAGAATCCGTCTATGCCATCGCACTCTATGGCGGCCCAGAATATGCGGATAGCCTCTCCTTTATTTTCCTTAATATTGGAGATATTCCTCCCGAAACCTCTGAAAAGATAATGAAGGATCAAATTGAGGAAAGCGGTACGCGGGTGCGCGATGCACTCGTGTCCCTGCTGGGCAAGCCCAAGCGCGACTCCCTCGGCAACGGCAATCTACGTGAAAAGGTCTGGCGCTGGGATTGGAATGAGCATGCCATTATGCTTTCGCTTCAAGAGGGAAAATATACCGCCCTACGCATCATGACCACGAAACGCGCCGACCAGGCCGGGCGCGTCGCAAAGCTCACGGACGATGAGCTCAAGAAACGCATGGCCGCGTGCGTCGAGCGACGTGATAACGGGGATGTTCTCATCCATAATATTCCCATGGTTGACCAGGGACCAAAGGGCTACTGTTCGCCGGCCACGTGGGAGCGTTACCTGCGCTATTTGGATATTCCCTCCGATATGTACCTGCTTGCCCTCGCCGCCCATACTGGCGCGGGGGGCGGAACCTATTCCAACGAGATGATCGATGCCACCAAAAATATTATCTCCTCCAACGGCCGCAAACTTACTGATTCAGGATCAACACCAACGGTACGGAACGTGGCCAAGCATATCGATCGAGGCTTGCCTATCATGTGGCGCCTCATGAGCACCCCCGCTTTCCAGCGAGCCGCAAACAACAATACCGCACGACGTAACGGGAAAGAGATCCAAGAAAAGAAATCCGGTCAAACCGAGGATACCGGCTCGGGCGGACATATCTGCCTGATCATCGGCTACAACAAAAAGACGCAAGAGATTGCTATTTCCGACAGTTGGGGGCCACACTTCGCCGAGCGCTGGGTGCCCGTTGCCGACATGGAGGAAGCCTCCTTCGGTAAAATGAATATTATCCGGTGGTAGAGAAGGTTCCATAGTTCCGCCTGAGGCGGTAATTCCATAGGAGGCTCCGTGTACAGAGCGACTACATACTTTTCTTATTTGGTTGCCCCCCTTTTGAGCCACCGATATATTTGCCACTCAATTTTTAGGAAAGAAAAATATATTTAACCAACTATAAGGAGACTAGTTATGTCAGAAATTATTGATGTATTGGCACGGGAAATCCTCGATTCACGCGGCAACCCCACCCTCGAAGTAGATATCCTACTCGAATCTGGCGCAATGGGCCGCGCGGCCGTTCCGTCTGGCGCGTCTACCGGCGTGAATGAAGCCCTCGAACTGCGCGATGGCGATGCAAGCCGCTACCTCGGAAAAGGCTGCGAAAAAGCCGTTAATAATGTAAACGAAATCATCGCCCCTGCCATCATTGGTATGGATTCCCTCGACCAGATCGGTATTGATAATCTGATGATTGAACTCGATGGTACTAAAACCAAATCTAAGCTCGGCGCGAACGCCATGCTGGGTGTTTCTCTTGCAGCAGCTCACGCCGCCGCAGACTACCTCGGCCTTCCACTGTTCCGCTACATCGGCGGTACCAATGCGAAATCACTCCCCGTTCCAATGATGAATATCATTAACGGGGGGTCTCACTCCGACGCCCCAATCGCCTTCCAAGAATTCATGATTCGTCCGATTGGCGCGACCACCTTCAAAGAAGGACTGCGTTGCGGTGCGGAAGTTTTCCACGCCCTTAAAGCAATCATTAAAGGAAAAGGCCTAAGCACCGCGGTCGGCGACGAAGGCGGATTTGCTCCTAACCTTTCCGGCGGAACCGAGGAAGCCCTCGATTCTATCATCCAAGCCATCAAAGATGCCGGATACGAGCCGGGTAAGGATGTCACCATCGCCCTCGACTGCGCAGCATCCGAGTTCTACGAAGACGGCGTATATAACTACGCTAAATTCGAAGGCGAAAATGGCGCAAAGCGCTCTTCCTCCGAGCAGAGCGACTACCTTGCCGAGCTGGCTTCTAAATACCCCATCGATTCGATCGAAGATGGTATGGATGAGCAGGACTGGGATGGTTGGAAAATCCTCACCGATAATATTGGTGATCGATGCCAGCTCGTCGGCGACGATCTGTTCGTAACCAACGTGGAATATTTGGCGCGCGGCATCAAAGAAGGTTCGGCTAATTCGATCCTGATTAAGGTGAACCAAATTGGAACCCTTACCGAAACTCTCGATGCCATTGAAATGGCTCATAAAGCGGGATTCACGGCCGTGGTTTCTCATCGTTCCGGCGAAACGTCCGACACCACCATTGCGGATATCGCAGTTGCAACGAATGCGGGTCAGATTAAAACCGGATCGCTTAGCCGTTCCGACCGTATCTCCAAGTACAACCAGCTTCTGCGTATCGAGGAAATGCTCGGTGCAGATTGCCGCTACGGCGATGCATAATAAAAACCGTATGGTTTAAGTGAAAAGGCGGCCCGCGGGTCGCCTTTTTTATTCCCCGAGGCTTGTTGGATAAATGAATAGGGGTATATTGCGAAGGTCATGCAACAAACGGAAAAATATTGGGATTTGATTAATCGCATTGTGCTGATCGCTATTGTTTTGATGGCGATTATCGGGATTGTGCTGGCCTTTACCCCGAAGGTGAAACAGATGCAAGCGTATCAACATACGCACGATGTACTGAAACAACGCATCGAAATTACCGTTTCTGCAGAAAAGGAGTTAAAGGAAAAGCAGCAACGCTTTTTAACCGATCCCTTGTATGTTGAACGAGTGGCTCATGAAGTGGGCTATGCCCGAAAAAATGAGAAGATCTACTACTTCCCCGAAGAGACGGGACTCAATGGCTCTCAACGTTAATACCACTCCCATCGCTTGGAGCATCGCAGGCTCCGACTCTGGAGGCGGCGCAGGTCTTCAGGCCGATCTCAAAACTATGGCAGCATTTGGCGTGCACGGTTGCTCGATTACGACCGCCCTAACCGCACAGAATACAGAGGGGGTTCAATCCATCGAAAGCGTTTCCGAAGCTATGTTGCGCGCGCAACTCCAGGCGCTGAAAACTGACCTGCCGCCGGAGGTCATCAAAATCGGAATGCTGGGATCCATCGCTACGTGCAAAATCCTCGCCGAATTTTTCCAATCCGTGGATCTTCCGATCGTTTGCGATCCCGTACTCAAATCCACTTCTGGCTCCGATTTACTCGATCCCGAGGCCCTCGAACTTCTTGTGCACGAAATTTTCCCGAAGGTTTACATCCTCACCCCAAATCTTCCGGAGGCAGCCATTCTTGCAGGGAAAGATTTTAAAAGCACAGAAGAGGCCGCCGAGCAAATATTAAACCTAGGCGTGGGATCGGTGCTGATTAAAGGCGGCCACTCGAAAGGGATTGAATGCCGCGATTACTGGACCGATGGAAGACAATCCCTTTGGCTTTCAAGCCCACGAATCGAATCCCCATCGACCCACGGGACAGGCTGTATTCTCTCCTCAGCCATCGCATCAGCTATCGCATTAGGGCAAGACCTTCCAGACGCCATCGTTACGGCAAAAACCTTCCTGAACCAATCTCTAAAAGCCCCGACCAACCTCGGTGCAGGCCTCGGCCCAATGCAGATCAACCCCTTCCGCAACGAGCCGCAGGATCGGCCGAAAGTTGTAGGCGGGATCGTCGATCCCGCCCGCGGATGCTCCCCGGCTACAGATCCGGGATCACCGATCCCGGCTACAACAAAGCATGCCCACTTGCGGCGGTAAGCTCAAAACGTGGTGAGACCGGCGATGGCCGCGCCTACAATAGGAGCATCGACCACTCGAACACAGCGAACATGCAAGCCTCGGGTGGTAAGTAATTCTTCCAAATAAACCTGCACGCGGTCGGCAAATTGGTATGTTTTATAGTAGGTGGATCCATCAATATTAATGCAGACAGGCCGCGACGCTTCCTTTCCTCCGCCTGATTTCACCACCGTGGCAGAAAGGTTCACTGCCGTAAGTTTTGCCGCTCGATCAATGACCCCTGAAAATACCATTTTCATGATTTCGCGATCAGCATCGGTGAAGGCGACCGATCCCAGCACGCCAAGATCTTCTTCTTTTCCCACGAGCAAATTATTAATATGGATCGTCGATAATGTTTTCATAATCAATAAGGCGGCGCCCCCTCGATTGGAGAATTGTTCTTTTTCCGCCAGCGCTTGCAATACTTCAAGCGTGAGCAATCCCATATAAGCACCTGAAATTAACTTCTCAAAAATATGCCTCCCCGGATCTTCACTTTGGGCATCCACCTGCCTATCGAAAGGCCCGCGCTGGAAGGCGGCAAATCCGCCGGATTCAACATTAATGATTTGTGCCCCTGGGCCCCGATCACCCGCCAGTTTCCCGATATTTTTATTCTGCTCCACGTAGGCCGTATTCGTTCCCGTGCCGAGAATAAAGCCGATATGAGATGAGGCACTAAACGTATGCTCCTCGGAAAGCCCCGCCAAGAGAGTGGCAACGGTGTCGTTTAAAACAACGATTTTCTTGCCCGTAATACCGCGCGCTTCCAAGGCATGAAGGAGCCCTTTACCCATCCGTTTCCCGACCAACTCAGGAACTTTGATCTCTTTGGTCCAATGCAATAAACGACCATCATAATTGGGCAAAATTAAAGCAGGATAGGAAAAGCAAAAGCCAAGGTGCTCAAACTGATCTTTCAATGGCTCTAAAGCATCGACAAGTACCGTATAAAATTCGGCGGCACTTTGTTTGCGATCAAGACCGGGCATCGATTGTTTACTAAAACTCGAAACATGAATGACCTCCTGCTCATCGAAACGAGCCAAACATATACGCAGGTTAGTTCCCCCGGCATCAATCACCGCCACAGAGGTATTGGAAGGGACGGATTTCTCATCCCCCACATACGCCGGGATCATCGCCAACGAACTCGCCTCGCCGTTTAACCCCTTCTCCATCTCACTCAGGAAACTTTTAAGCAACTCGTCGGCATCATAGGCCTCCGCCGAAACCATCTGCTTCTTTAGCCAATTATTAATCTCCATCTTTTTCCTTTCTAAAAATCGTAGGCCAGACTGACAATAAGCTGATAGTCATCTTGCTCGGGGGTAATAATAACCCCTCCTCCGTTATCAATCGGCATTGGACTTTCGATATGGTCCCAAATGATCGAGACATCAAGATCAAGATCGCCGATTAGGTTGACCGAAATAGTGCCGAGCATGTGGTGGGTATAATGCCCATTGTCCTCGTTAAGCAGGCGCATGGAATAGTCAAATATGAAGTCAATATCACGGGTCAATTCATAATCCAACCGCGTGCCTGAGGTAAAGAAGGGCGACTCAGATGATGAGGATTCGCCAGGGAGCACCGATTCGAAACGTAGCTCCTGATAACCCAATCCCGTGTTAATGGTCCACTCCGTTCGCGGGGTGTGCATAAGATCATAACCCACTCCGCTGGAGGCGGAATACTGCCCTCCAATATTAAAAAATGGATCGCGATAGTATTCCACTTCCAGCGTCTTCCAGTAGAAGCGCGAGGTAAGGAACCAGTCGTAGTAGCCGGACAAACGCTGGTTGTCGGCGGTGTCAACTTGCTGCACCACACCGGCGGAATCAACTTGCTTCACCATGCTATAGTTTGCGAGATAATCGGCATTGAAGCGGGTTCTCACAGTTCGCCGCTTGAGATTCGCCATAATAGTGACGTCGAGCGTTTCTGTGTTTCCTCCACGAGCATTGACTCCAACCGACGCCATGCCCGACCAATAATCCAGCTCGTGTTGCTGTCCGCTCGCAATGGAGATCACCCGCTCGCGCGGAATACTCACCTCATGCTCACTCCGGAGTAATTTAATTTGATCGCCCTTAATCACCAGCATCCCGCGCAGGATAGAGGCATCTCGTCCGCCGCCCTCTCCCTCAAGGAAGATGGACTTCATCGCTCGGGTTCGCAATTGCTGGACGTCATCGAAATCAAACTTCTGTAACCCCATCTCATCGCTATCAAACTCCAGCGTAAAATCATACATCACCTTGAAGTTGCCCTTAAGCCATTCGCCCGATGTGAGTTGCAACCAATCAAATTCGCTATCGATCGGC
Organism: Pontiella sp.; assembly: GCA_029939385.1. GTDB lineage: Bacteria > Verrucomicrobiota > Kiritimatiellia > Kiritimatiellales > Pontiellaceae > Pontiella. Next base: position 8,633 of record JAOZSZ010000022.1, read on the forward strand.
GGCGCGAAGGCCTCCCACGGGTCGATATCCACGGGGGACTCTTCCTTGCTTTTTTTGACTTCCGCCTTGCGAACAATCTCCGCCACCTCTACCGCTTCCGCGGTCTGGGTCTCTTTCGTAAGCACCTCATCTTCTTCAACCACCATCGACTCCACGGCCTCCACCACTTCGGCATTATTGGTCTGTGTTAAAGAGTCCACCACAACCACTCCATTCGTAGCCGCCGCAAAAGCCAAACTCGTGCTTAAAAATATAATAGCTAAAACCTTCATCATCCTCATTTCCTATTCATTGTGGTATGGGTGCTTTTCGACCACGGTAAATGCTCGATAAAGCCCCTCCAACAAAACAATACGCGCAACGCCGCCCGCCATCACCAACGAGGAGAGCGACCAAACTGCATCCGCCCGCTCCCTCACCGAATCAGAAAGCCCTAGCGCCCCACCAATCACCACCACCATCCGCCGCTTTCCAGCAAGCGGGAACCCGCCTTGGCGCGAAGCCTTAATCAACTCCGCCATTTCCAATGTCTGAATCTTTTTTCCGCGCTCATCACAAGCCACCAGATAATCGCCCACCTTCAACAGTTTAAAAATCCGCTCGGCCTCGGCCTGTTTGGTTTTCTCTGGGCTACGCGACGAAACCTTCTCGGTCTTATATTCCACCACTTCAACACCAAACACGTTTAACCGTGCCACATATTCTTCCTGAGCGGCCGCCAGCACTTTGGGCTTAATTTTCCCCGGCAATAGAATATAAATTTTCATAAGCGGGGGATAATGACGTACCCCATCTCCGTTTTCCAGCTTTACTTCCCGCCCCTATATTGGCACGTTCATTGGCAAGTCACCCGGGGTGCCTTTTCCTGAAGAAAAGTGCTGAGATTATACCCGTCGAACCTGATCCGGATCATGCCGGCGCAAGGGAGCGTTGAAGTTGTTTCCAAGCGCCCCTCAGATTCGGGGTGCTTTTTTATTATAACCAAGGTCCAAGACCTCGGTTCGGGGAGAACAAAATGAAACTAACCGTAAATGGCGAGCCACACGAACACCAAGGAAATGGAAGCATCGATGCCCTACTCGAAGAGCTGGGTGCTCACAAGGAACACACCGCTCTTATGGTTAATGGAAACGTGATCTCTTCCAAAGAATGGAAGACCACAATACTCAATAAAAACGATGCCGTCGAAATGCTCGTCTTCGTCGGTGGAGGATAAAATGAACGATATTCTTAAGGTTGGAAATCAAAAATTTAAATCACGCTTATTCCTTGGAACGGGGAAATTTTCTAGCACGAAGGCGATGATCGCCGCCGTGAAAGCCTCAGGCACCGAACTCGTAACCGTAGCACTCCGCCGCTTTAACCGCGCCCAGGCCGAAGACGATCTTTATGGCCCTCTCGCCGAGCTTTCCAATGTACAAATTATGCCCAACACCTCCGGCGCAATGAATGCAAAGGAAGCCATCCGCGCCGCACTACTAGGCCGCGAATTAAGCAAAAGCCCCATCGTAAAACTCGAGATTCATCCCAACCCACACCACCTATTGCCCGACCCCATCGAAACCTTTGAGGCCGCCATCGAACTGGTGAAACAGGACTTTATCGTCCTTCCTTATATTCCCGCTGACCCCGTTCTGGCCAAACGACTTGAAGATATTGGTTGCGCCGCCGTCATGCCCCTCGGCGCCGCCATTGGAACGGGAAAGGGTCTCGCCATGGCCGAAATGATTAAAATTATCATCCGCGATGCCAATATTCCCGTCGTCGTCGACGCCGGACTGCGCGCTCCCTCCGAAGCCGCCCACGCACTCGAAATGGGATCCGACGCCGTACTCGTTAACAGCGCCATCGCCGCCGCCGAAAACCCTACCGCCATGGCCGCCGCCTTCAAGACCGGAACCGAAGCCGGACGCGCCGCCCACCTCGCCGGCCTCATGCCCACCTCCGAAATCGCCGTTGCCAGCTCTCCCCTAACCCACTTCCTCGCTCCAGCAGACGAAAAGGAACCTATCATCTAAACTGACGGCCGTCAGTTTAGATGACATATCAACACTATGAACAATCTACTCCCAACCTGGCTTGACCCCACCCCTTGGCTTCCAAATACGGAAAGCGCGGACCAACGAGCCATTGAGTCAGCGATTCTTTCTGAAAACCCGACGGAACGGGAACTGGCTTTGATGCTTTCACCCGCTGCCAGTGAATTTATTGAGTTGATGGCCCAGCGGGCGCAGGCGATTACACGGCGACACTTTGGAAAAACGATCCAGCTCTATTCCCCGCTCTACCTCTCAAACTTTTGTAATGGAGGATGCCTCTACTGCGGCATCGCGGGGGATCGCAAAGCAACACGTTCGGTTCTCGATAAAGAACACTTGCGCCACGAGATGGAGGCCATTAAATCCATGCACCTAGAAGAGCTAGTATTGCTCACCGGAGAGCGAATGCCGGAGGCCGATCTCCCCTATCTACGTGATTGCATTGCTATCGCAGCAGAACAGATCCATAACGTAAATATTGAAGTCTTTCCTATGTCGGAAGATGAATACCGAATGCTTTCCGATGCCGGTTGCACGGGCGTAACGCTCTATCAAGAAACCTACGACCAAACCGTCTATGAAAAAATGCACCGCTGGGGCGACAAGCGCGACTTTTTCAAAAGACTAGACGCCCCTGATCGTGCCCTACGCGGCGGCATGCGCACCCTCGGCATCGGGGCTCTACTCGGCCTCGCCAATCCCAAATACGATCTGCTCTGCACCTATCGTCACGCCAAATATCTGCTTAAAAAATATTGGCAAGCCGGTCTCTCCATCTCCTTCCCGCGCATCCAACCCCAGCTCGGCGGCTTTCTTCCCGACCACCCCGTCGATGAAAAAATGCTCGCGCAATATATCTTTGCCCTGCGCATCGCGCTACCCGAAATCCCGCTCGTACTCTCCACCCGCGAACCCCAGCACATCCGCGACGGCATGGCCGGGCTCGGTATTTCAAAAATGAGTGTCGCCAGCAAAACCACCGTCGGCGGCTATAGCAACGACGC
>JAOZSZ010000193.1 GCA_029939385.1 Pontiella sp.
ATGCAAAAGAAAAGCACTCTCCAGTTTGGAGGGTGCTTTTTGCTGTTTGGAATGCTCCGGCTCGACGGAGCTTTTAAATTGCGGTGCGTAGGTGTTTTAAAGCGCAGTCGAGCCTGCGCACTCCAACCTGCTACAAGAGCGGCTTTCCCGTTCGGTAGACCGTAGCGGTATAAACCGCAACAGGTTCGTCGAGCGCATTTGATATTTCCACACGATAATGCCCCAGCTTACGACTCCCGCCAACCTCCTCAGCACGCGCCGTCAGGGTGTCGCCCACCTTTGTTGCGCCAAAGAAAGTGATCGAACCATTCGTCAATAACGCAATTTTTCCGTACGAATTCGAGGCCACCGCCAGCGCAATATCCGCCAGCGAAAACACCGCTCCGCCGTGCACCACATTTGCCGCATTCAAATGATCCTTCTTAATCTTTAAACACGTAGTCGCCGATCCTTCCCCAACTGCTAAAATTTCAACGCCAAGAAGCTGACCAAAGCGATCGTTCTGCTGGATCATTTTTTTTACTTTCTCAAACATTATTCCCCGCGTCCTAAAGCAAAAGCGCGTTCATTCGCCGCATGTAACCGTTCTGGAAGTTGTGCGCGAACCGCATTTAACCATTGCTCCGTCGAAAAATCCATATGCTTGCTTAACGCCCCGAGCAAGGCCACGTTCAACATTCGCTTGTTTTCCAATTTATCTACCTCAAAATCTGATGGCTTCACAATGATACCGTCTGCGGTGAGGTGATGTTGATTCACTTCAATCTGGTCTTCCCCCAATACGATCAGGAAATCGGCCTCGCCGACCGGGATCATCGGGCTCATCACCTTTTCGCCATAGCGCAAATCAGAAGTAATGGCTCCGCCGCGTTGGCTCATACCATGCACTTCAGCCTTCTTCACATCATGGCCCATATCAAATACCACGCGCCCTAGAATATCCGTACAAGTCAGAATCCCCTGCCCGCCCAACCCTGCAAATTTTATGTTCATCACTTTATTCATCAATCGTTCTCCTTCCATTAGCGGACTTTTTCACCGCGCTTAAATTTAGCATCACGCGTTAAAGCAAGGATGCAGGGGCGGCGGGCAATAACAACGGTGAGATCGTTCGACGCCAAAGCATCAACTACGGCTTTCTCAAAGGCCTCTATCTCGCGCGACGGATCAACAATCACCACCTGGTCAATGCCCATGGCCAAACACGTCTCTTCAAGAGAAACCGTTTTCCCTGTTGGCAAGTGGTCAAGTTTTTTGCCCGTTCCCGGATGTTCCTGAAGCCCCGTCATAGCCGTGGTTCCATTATCAAGAATCACGAGCACATGGCCCGTTTCGGGGCGATTATAAACCATCTCCGCCACTCCCGTGAGACCGCTATGCATAAAGGTTCCATCGCCAATCACACTAATCACCCGCCGAGCCTGTTCTTCGGGAAGCACATGGCGCATCCCCAGCCCAATGCCGATGGAAGCGCCCATACAAACGCAGGTATCCATGGTTTCATAAGGCGGCAACACACTGAGGGTATAACAACCGATATCTCCGGTAATAATACAGTCTAGTTTTTTGAGCATTCCAAAGCTATCGCCATGCGGACAACCCGCGCACAACTGCGGCGGCTTACCCTGCGGCGGAACAGCTTCTTCAGAATCATCCCCCGCAACAATACGCTTAACGCGCACCACATCGAGTTCGCCGAAGCGATAGCGTTCCATGCGCGGCCGAACCTTCCCGCCCGCCGCTTGCACTTCGGTCTGAATGAACGGGTCGCTCTCTTCGATCACGATACAGTCATCCACCGAATCGATAAATTCGAGAAGGGCTTTCATCGGTAACGGATAAATCATACCGACCTTAAATACCTTGGCATCCGGCGCGGCCTCTAACGCATGGAGAGCAACAACGCCATTAGTAATAATGCCCAGTTTAGAGCTGCTTCCAAAAATTTGATTTGGCCCATCCGTGTTATTCCAATCCTCCATCTCAGCCAGCTTATTACGCAACGCCTTATGCGCCGGACGAGCGTAGCCAGGAATCATTACCCGCTGCTTAATATCGCGCACATAATTTGCTTGAGGAACCGTCGTCGAGTCGCCAGGAACCACAATCGTTTTAGAATGGCAAATACGCGTGCAGAGCCGGAGCAAAACCGGAATGTTCCAACGCTCGGAAAGCTCGAAGGCCAGCTTCGTCATTTCATACGCTTCCTGCGAGTCCGCCGGTTCGAGCATAGGAATACCTGCGGCGCGCGCATAATTACGGGAATCCTGCTCATTCTGCGAGGAAGCCATTCCAGGATCATCCGCCACAGCCATCACCATCCCACCCGTCACCCCCGTATAGGCCACCGTAAAGAAAGGATCCGCCGCAACATTCAATCCCACATGCTTCATCGTCACCAGCGTACGGGTTCCGGTAAAAGCCACTCCAATGCCCACCTCCATCGCCACCTTTTCATTCGGCGACCACTGTGACTTTCCACCCAACTTAGAATAGTTTTCCAGAATCTCGGTGGACGGCGTACCCGGATAACCAACGCCCAATGCGCATCCCGCGTGCATAGCCCCAAGAGCCACCGCTTCATTACCGCTTAATAGCCTGCGTTCATTACTCATAAATCATGTTCTCCAGTTAATAAATTATTAATCCAATCCGGAATACGAATAGGTTTGCCGGCCCGATTAATCAAGGCATGGATCGTATAACCTTCCGCCACCAGCTGTCCATCCTCGGCACGCTTCACCACCGATTCAAAACGAAGACGGGCACGACCTTCACGACTACAAATTGTTTCAATTTCAAGCAAATCATCGTAAGCCGCGCGACCCTTAAACTTTAAAGTAGCCTCCACAATCGGAGCCATCACGCCACGCGCTTCCCACTCCGAATAGGAACAGCCCGTCGAACGGATCAACTCCGTCCGCCCGACCTCCATCCATTCGAGCAGACGAGAATTATAATAACTCCCCAGCTGGTCCGATTCGCTGTAACGCATCCGAAATTGATGTGTATGTTTAAACATGGATTTCCTCACTAAAAATAAGGCCCTATTTAAACCGTATTAACCCCCCAACTTCAAGCGATGAGGTGATTGATTTACCTAACCTTTTTTCCACGACCATTGACGGTTAACTAATTTTTGCAGGCTCAACAATTTACACCGCAAGCAAACTCACCCAATGTCCGTCGTACCGCAGGCGGCCCGCCTGCTCCACCCATCGCACCGCAAGCAACCTCACCCACCCGCGATATCCATTCTGTCCGTTTTCCACCGCCTTCCGACCCCGTTCCCCATCCTTTAGTCTATAGCGTATTCGCTATAATCTAACACCAAGTCAGGGCATTCTACTCGGTTTTATAGCGACTACGCTATATTCTCCCTGTAAGCAAATCCACCCGATA
>JAOZSZ010000194.1 GCA_029939385.1 Pontiella sp.
ACCCCAAAGGAATCAGCCCTCGGCTCCAGGCACTTTGTACGGATATGCAATCTGCAACAATTTCCATACAACCTATTTCAAACCTTACCCTTGCTCGATGGAAAAAACTAATTTGGAATATTCCCTTCAACGGATTATCTGTTATTGAGAACGCACTAACGGATCAACTGCTAAAAGATCCTGCGACCCGAAAACGATGTGAAACGTTGATGAATGAAGTCGCCACCGCCGCGACGGCCTGTACCCATCCTATTGAAAAGGATTTTATTCAAAAAATGATTACGGATACGGAAAAGATGAATCCCTATTCCCCCAGCATGAAGCTCGATTTCGATCAAGGCCGCCCCATGGAAATTAAAAGTATCTATAAGAATCCAATACGAATTGCAAAAGCGGCGGGAGTCGCGATGCCGGAAACAGAACGACTTTGTCAGCAATTACTTATCGCGGATTCCCTTAATACTTAAATTCTTTAAAAAGGGGCTTCTTTTTTGCCCATCAAACCCTTTTTTTTCGATAATTACTTGGAGAGGAGCCCAAGTGTTTATGAAATACTCGAGAGAAATAGAGCGGGTCATCAAAGCCAACGGCTTGAGCAATTTCAGTAACTGGACAGCTAGGCATTGAGGTTAATAGTTTCGAAGCCTGCTCAAGCCTGAACCAAACTTGATATTGTTTAAAACTCCTTCCCGTTGCTTTTTTAAAGAGACGCGACACAGTAGATGGACTGCGCCCTATCATATGGGAAGCAGCGTCTAAGTCTAATTTCTCTTCTAAATGAGTGTGGATATATTCAATTACGGGATTAATTAAATCGTAATCTTTGTAGCGAATTAACTGTCCTTCAATAATTAACTCCATCATATGCCGAAACATAGAAAGTAAAGTTATGATCTTTTTTTCTGGAAAAATGGGGGTCTGCTCAAACTCAATCTGTAAATCCATATTTCCCTGTTCTTTCTTCCAATGGTTGGAATACGGAGAAATCTCTGGTGCAGCTTCACTGCGGAACTGGCCAAGCATTACATATCCAACCAACTCATGATTGAGCATCAGAGGAACTGTTGCTTCGCGCATTCCGGCGTGGCACGTATATGAAATCATCTCTTTGCGCTCAAAAGCAACTTGCATCATCTTTCGATCCAACTCACGGCAGAGGGAATCCATATTCAATGTCTTCCGAAGCATACTACAATGGCAACAGTTTGGTCGTCCAACAGCATCTGGATAGAGAAGAACTCCATCGGGACTGAATAGTGAAATTCGTATTCCATGCAGTTCTGTATAAAGATCAAATATTTCTGAAACTTTTTGACTGATCGTATAGCGTCTTGATTCTAACATGTGACTAAAGAAGCATATCATGCGTGATTTGTCTATGTCTTTGCGGGGTTCTCCTATGGTCTTTATAGACAAAATTTCTTATAGTGTGTGATTAAGTTCAAAAGGATAGTCCACGATGTATGATGAAAAAATTGTAGAGCAAGCCATAAAAATCCATACCGAAACCTATGGAACAAAACCTACCGCAGTGGCTTACGCTCCGGGTCGAATTGAGGTGCTAGGAAATCATACCGACTACAATGAAGGAACTACCTTTTCCTGTGCTATCAATATGGGGCACTGCTTTTGTATCTCTGCCAGCACGGAACCCGGAGTGCGGCTGACGGCGGGCGATCTTCTTAAAACAATTTCCTTCGACCCTAAAAATGACGACCGACTAGATAAAAAAGTTCAATGGGCAAATTATGTTAAAGGGGTCATGTTCTATATGCATGGCCAAAATATTAGTATCGACTCTGTCGACTGCACATTTCTTGGATCTATTCCAATGGGCGCAGGGCTCTCTAGTTCCGCCGCACTCGAAGTGGCCACCGCATTCGCCGTACTCGAATATACAGGGAAGGAACTCGGTAAAAAGGAAATCGGCATCCTTGCTCAGGCCGCTGAAAATAACTTTGCGGGATGCAATTGCGGACTACTCGATCAGTTTTCTAGTATCTTTGGACTCCACCATGGACTGATTCATTGTGACTTCCGAACCTTAGAAATCTATCCCGTAAAACTACCCGCTGATATTGTATTCTTAATGATTAACCCTCATATCAAACATGCGCTGGTCGACTCGCCTTATAACGAACGTCGGATTAGCTGTGAAAAAGCGGCCACCGAATTCGATGCTCTACTCGACCACCCCGTAAAAACGTTACGGGATATTTCATTGAAAGAATTTGACGAAAATCGTAACCAAATTACCGCCGAAGCCGCTAAACGTGCTGAGCATGTTATCAGCGAAATTACCCGAGTTGAAAAAGGGGTAACCCTACTTGCTAATAATAAACTTAATGAGTTCGCTCAGTTCCTGTTCGACTCGCACGAAACATCTAGAACTGCGTTCGAAAACTCCTGCGTCGAACTTGACCTTGTGGTCGAAGCCGCACGCACTGCTGGGGCACTTGGCGCCCGTCTCTCTGGAGGAGGTTGGGGAGGTAGTGTTGTCGCGATTGTTCATGCAAACGAAGCTGATGTTATTTGCAAAAAAATTATTGAAATCTGCAAAACAAAAGGGCTTGAGCCCACCGCAGAAATTATTATTCCATCTGATGGCGCAACCGTTATTAAACAAAACACAATCCATGTCATGTGATTGATGCCACACCTTATTTGTTACTCAATATAAAAGGATAGACCCATGAAAGTACTTGTTGCCGGTGGAGCCGGATATATTGGAAGCGTCACTACTGAAATGTTATGCGATGCAGGGCACGAGGTGATTGTATTTGATAATCTAGAACGAGGATACCGTGCGGCCATCGATCCTCGCGCTCGTTTCATTCAAGGTGACCTCCGCCAAAAAGAAGAGATCACGAAGGCGATGCTCGCCGAACGACCGGAAGCGGTTATTCACTTTGCGGCCTATATTGAAGTCGGCGAATCCATGAAAGATCCAATGCCTTTCTTCGAAAATAACGTTAGCGGGTCTCTTAATTTAATGATCGCCATGGTGGCATCTGACTGTAAAAAATTAATTTTCTCATCCACCTGCGCAACGTACGGCACTCCCGAACATATGCCTATGAATGAAACCCTCCCTCAACACCCCGAAAGTGTCTATGGCGAGTCAAAATATCTCTGCGAACACATCTTTAAATGGGGAGAGGAAATTCATGATATCGAATGTGTCTTTCTCCGCTATTTTAATGCTTGCGGCGCCACTAAAAAATATGGCGAAGCGCATAATCCTGAGAGCCACCTCATCCCGCTCGTCCTTCAAGTTGCTCAAGGAAAACGCGATAAGATCTTTATCTTTGGCGAGGACTACGAAACCCGAGATGGCACCTGTGTGCGCGACTATATCCACATCAAAGATCTTGCTCAAGCACATATTCAAGCACTC
>JAOZSZ010000357.1 GCA_029939385.1 Pontiella sp.
GTTAAAAATGCATGCTTATAAAGATGCAATACGCAGGACTGCCGGAGCCTATGTGCTTTACCCCGGAGATCAGACTGGAGATTTTCGAGGGTTTCGCGAGTTGCTTCCCGGTCTCGGGGCATTTCCGCTTCGACCCAATGAATCAAATGATGGATCCGCCGCTCTTGAGCGATTGCTCAAGGAGGTGGTCGCGCATGTTTGCAATCGAGCGACTCAGCATGAACAGCAGACCTATCACACCTACCGGATTCATAAGAATGAACCCCCGAGTGCCGTGTGCGAGTTGTTGCCGGAAAGGACCGGCCAGTCCCGTACAAAACCCGCGCCCGAAAAGTATGCAATCCACGGCTGGGTGAACGGGTCGACGCATCTGGATTGGGTCGCATCGACGGGGCTTTATAATTTTCGGACGGAAGAAAAGCACGGTTCCCTGCGCTTACATCACTCGGTTGCTGGGGCATCCTATTTGCTCCTCCACGGGAAAAATCAATATCGGGGTGGTGGGCAGTTGTTCGAAATTGTATCCGACGGACCGCGCGTATTTTCAAAGGAAAAGCTGATCGAAAAAGGATATCTAGGCAAGGGTTATCAGCCCTATTATCTGGTCTACGATGTTCAGCCGCTGGATGACGATGATCCGCTCGTAGGATATGATTGGGATCTGAGGCCCATTGATGGAATTGATGACGGAAGAGGTTCGGGCGCTCCGCCTAGAAAAGGGATTCTTCTCACCGAACTCATGAAGGGCGCTATTTCGAAGATTGAGAGTTCGTAAGGCGGCTCGGATTTAAACCTTTCCTGATAACTATTTTTTCGAGGGTGGGCGCTAATGATTCTCTTGTTTTGCGGGGCGGGGGTTGAAGGCGGATGGATGGCGTTGCAGGAGGAGTGCTTCTAAGAAGCACCACTACAGCTTGGGCGGAATGTAGGGGCGGTTCTTAGAACCGCTTGCGGGATGCGGCGCGTTTGATTTTCAATGATTGGACTCTTACGGGTTTGGGGTGATAAGCCATGGGCGTAAATGACA
>JAOZSZ010000195.1 GCA_029939385.1 Pontiella sp.
CATCGAAGACTAGTTTAATTAATATCCAGAGGTTGGAACAATGAGACATCGTAAAAAAACTATAAAGCTTGGACGTACCAGCGCGCACCGTAAAGAGTTGCTTGCAAATCTGGTTTGCGCCCTTATCGATAATAAGCGGATTAAGACTACGCTTCCGAAAGCAAGAGCTGCGCGCAGCCTTGCTGATAAAATGGTTACTTTGGGAAAAAAGGGCACGCTGGCGTGTCGTCGTCAGGCCATTTCTACATTGAAGCAAAAAGATTCTGTGAAGGAACTTTTTGATCATGTGGCACCAACGTTCGCTGAACGTGAGGGTGGTTATACCCGTATCATCAAATTAGGTCGTCGTATTTCCGACAGTTCCGAAATGGTGTTACTTGAGTGGGTCGACTCTGTTGCTGCTCCGGTTGAAGAAGCAGAAGTTGCTGCTGAGTAGGCGAGGCTAAGCTTCGTTCAGACAAAACCCGTTGCCGAAGGCATCGGGTTTTTTTGTTTTAGAGCAATGGATTGGTTTTATAGCTTTTTTTATTAAAAACATTTCGATACCTCATCGGGATATTACAATGCGTAAGGCTCTAAATTCTAGATATTTTTGTGTCTCATAGATTTTCATCGATTAGGGTTGCGGAAAGATAGAGAGTTGCTAATTTGGCGGAGATTTTTTCAAATTGGAGATTCGAAGCGAATAAAACGAGGGAATAAGTCAATGAGCAGAAGTGTATTTATTCAGCAGATTATTGATGCTGCGAAAATTAAGAAACGTAATATTGTGTTGCCGGAAGGAAGCGACGAACGCGTGCTTGAAGCGGCAAATATTATTAATCAAGAGGGCATTGCTTCCATCACTATTCTGGGTAGCAATCCACCAATCACGGCGGCCTTTTCTTCCAAAGGGTGGAGTCTCGAAGGCATCACAGTCATCAATCCTGAAAACTCGGATAAATTGCAGGAATATGCAGATGCTTTTTTTGCTTTGCGGCAAGCAAAGGGGATTACCCCCGAGCAGGCACTTGAAGCCGTTAAGCAGGTCAACTATTTCGGTATGATGATGATGCATGCAGGCGATGCTGACGGCTTGGTTTCTGGTGCGGCTCATTCTACGGCTGATACGGTTCGTCCTGCGTTACAAATTATTAAATCCATGAAGAAGGGAGCAACGGTTTCAAGCTTCTTTATCATGGACGTCAGCGACAAGACCTTTATCTTTTCCGACTGTGCTTTGGTGGAGAATCCAACTGCCGAGCAGCTGGCTGACATCGCGGTCGATAGTGCTGTTTCTGCTTTGGCTTACGATATCCCTCCGAAGGTTGCGCTACTTTCCTATTCCACCTACGGCTCCGGTAAGAGTGAGATGGTTGAAAAGGTATCCACTGCCGTGGAACTGGCGAAGAAAAAGGTCGCAGAGCAATATCCTGATTTGGGCATTGTGATCGATGGTGAGTTACAGGCCGATGCGGCTATCGTTCCGGGAGTGGCTCTTTCGAAAGCACCCGACAGCCCGCTCGGCGGCGAGGCCCGTGTATTAATTTTCCCCGATCTAAACGCCGCAAATATTGGGTATAAACTGGTTCAGCGTTTTGCTGGAGCCGGAGCCTACGGCCCTATTCTTCAAGGGCTGAACAAACCCGTTAATGATCTCTCTCGTGGATGTTATGTCGAGGATATCGTTGGTACTGTTGCTCTTACCGCCTTGCAGGCTAATCATTAAATTTAGGAACTCATTCAATGAAAATTCTTGTTCTCAACTCTGGTTCATCTTCGATCAAGTTCAAGCTCTATGAGGTTCGTCAGGAAAATGACTATTTTTCTGCATTGTGCGAGGGGCAAGCCGATCGCATTGGTATTTCTGGCGCGACCATTGTTTATCAATCTACAGGGAGCGATAAAGATCGCCAGTTCATGGACTTACCTACCCATAAAATGGCTATCGACGAAATTCTTAAACTCCTGCTTGATGATGGAAAGGGAGTGCTTAAGAGCCTTGATGAGCTAAGCGGTGTTGGCCATCGTGTTGTGCATGGGGGAGAGGATTTTACGGGATCGGTTGTCGTTGATCGAAAAGTGATTAAGGCCATTGAGCGTAACTCGATGCTTGCGCCGTTGCACAATCCTCCAAACCTAATGGGAATTAAAGCAATGCAGTCGTTGCTTCCTGATGTTCCGCAGGTCGCTGTATTTGACACGGCGATTCATCAAGGCATGCCGAAAAAAGCCTATATGTATGCCTTGCCGCGCATTCAGTATACGAACTATAAAATCCGGAAATACGGGTTTCATGGTACGTCCCACGGTTATGTTGCTCAAAAGGCCGCAGAAGAGCTGGGACGGCCACTTGAAGAGGTTAAGTTGATTACCTGTCATCTAGGGAACGGAGGTTCCATTGCCGCTTTTCAAGGGGGGATATCGATTGATACCTCGATGGGGTTCACCCCGCTTGATGGCATTATGATGGGTACGCGCTCGGGCTCGCTCGATCCTTATATTCCGCTTCATATCATTGAGTCGCAAGAGCTGACGCCTGCGCAGGTGAGCACTATGATGAATAAGCAGGGCGGGTTGTTGGCTATTGCAGGAAAGAGTGATATGCGTGATATTGTTGAATCTGCAAAAGAGGGCGACAAGGACTGCCTTATCGCTATCGAGATGTTTTGCTACCGCATTCAGAAATTTATCGGAAGTTATGTTGCGGCCATGAATGGAGTTGATGCCATTGTTTTTACAGCGGGTGTTGGTGAGAACAATCCGGGACTACGCAAAAAGATTCTTGAAAACTTCACCTTCCTTGGGCTGAACGTCGATGATGCGCGTAACAATGCCAATGAAACGCTTGTCTCTACGGAGGATTCTCAGGTCGCCGCACTCAAGATCCACACCAACGAAGAGCTTGTGATTGCTCTCGATACCTACTCCCTGATCAAAGATTAGTGGGGTTTAATTTTCCTATGAGTGAAAAGAAAACATCAGCTTATATTTGGTTCGATGCCGAGTTTACCTCACTCGATCTAGATCAAGCGTGCCTACTGCAGGTTGCCGTTATGGTCACTGATATCAACCTCCGGCGTATCGCGCCTTCTGAAGCCGATCTCAACCTCTGCATTCGGATCGAGGAGGGGCAGGCGATTAGTCCGTGGGTCGCCGAGCACTTGCCCGCACTTGTTGAAAAATGTAGGTCTAGCGAAGCGGTGTCGATTGATGAGGCCGACGCTCAAATTGCCACGCTACTTGATCAGTATTGCGGAACTCCCTGCGAGGAGATGGCGCGTCGACCTATATTAGCTGGAAACAGCGTGCACAACGATTGGTTTCTTATGCGCAAGTTTCTTCCCCAGTTTGCCAGCCGTCTGC
>JAOZSZ010000196.1 GCA_029939385.1 Pontiella sp.
TCGAACCCCGCCGAGCCTACGGTCGCATAGGGATCGTAGATCCCCGTGCCCCGCGCATCGAGTGCAGAAGAACCATCGCCGATAATATCGATGAGCCGAACGTGGGTAATGTTGGCCAGATCGAGTAGCGGGAAGCCATTGGTTAGCGCCGTCGCGAAGGCCGACGAAAAATCGGTATTGCCCGCAAGCTGGGCGTTATAGGCCATGCGTAGTTCATCCAAATCAAACGGAGTGCCGTAGCCCTGCCGATACTTTCCTGCTAAGCCATAAATCCACCCCGTATACAACTCGCCAAAAGCTCCAATAGCGTAAGGCGTATCAGAATAGTTTGGAAAGCGCACAAAGTTAATGCCATCCGATGAAACCTCCACCCAAGCTAGCTCCAAAAAGGTGTCGCTGATTCCATTTTCAAACACGGTAAAATCAGCCCCGGGCCGATTGCCGATTCCATTGGAAAAGGTGAGTGTGATCTGTCCGCCGCGGCCAAGCGATACGATTTCATACGAAGTTCCCTCCGCCGGCCCAAGCGCCTTTTCGGGGGTCATCCAGGCTTCATCCACATCCGTTCCGTACTGCATATTCGTGTAGCTGTTGGCCCATGCAACAATGGCGTTGCTCGACATGTGAAGTGCCGAAGAACCCGCCGCCCCCGCCGCCGAAGCGGAAGGCAGATAGTCCGTTGCGTAGTAGGTGTCGTCCGCAAAGCTTCCAAACACTAAAAGCAGAAGCAGAGCCCCCATTGTTATCTCTCTTTTCATCTTAGTAGACCCAAGTCATTCCTGCCCTAAAACTACGTCCAGAGCCGGGATAGTATCCCCCGCTGTAGGCCGATGTAGCATAGATTTCATCAAATACGTTATGTGCTGAAACATAGAAATTAAGGGAATCGAGTAGCGCATAGTTGGCGCGAAGACCAACCAAGCCATAGGCCTTCATTTTGCGCAAGGCATTGGCCTCATCGTTGCCTTGGAATTGCTCCGACACGAAGGTGTAGGAGGCCGACAAGCGTAACCGAGAAAACGGCTCAATCCAGCCCGAAGTCACCCCATAGGCCCACGGCACCAGCGGCACCCGGTTGCCATCATCCGCGCCGCCATCAAACCGCGCATCCACAAATGTCCAACGGCTCGAAGCACCGTATCTCTCTTTCTGCCAAGCCAGCTCCGGCTCCAGTCCCACCCGCCGGGTGGCACCAATGTTGCGATTGAGATTAGCCACATCATCGTAGGCAATCTCATTATCGAGCGTCAGGCAGAATCCCGTAAGCGAAACCCGCCAAGTGCGATCCTCGTATTTTGTTCCAATCTCAAAATTATTTCCATGCTCCGGATCGAGGTTTTCGTTGAGCGGATCGGCCAGCGGATATCCTTGATAGGAGGCGGTCTCGTCGAGCGTGGGATAACGATAGACTCGGTCGTAGCCCGCAAAAACATTCCACTGCTCCGAGAGTTCCTGCGACACCGAAAGCTCGGCCGCCCAGCCCTGCTTTCCCACAAAACCGTCATAGGATTTTGAGGGATCAACCGCGCCAAAAAAATCATATTCGACATAACGGTTATCGGTTCCGGCATATTCATAGCGGGCACCGCCATTGATAATTGTTTTTTCTGCAACCGTGCGCTGGGCAAAGAGGTAGGGCGCGGCCGTGATGCGGTTTATATCCGCCCATGATTTAACAATGGATCGGGCGGGATCTCGGTAATTTTCCTGATCGAGTTGGTCGTAGAAGAGGTCGACGCCCGCCATCCAAAAATTATCCTCCGACCCAAATCGGGCGCGGGGAGCAAGCGAGAAGCCTTGAATATCGTTTTGGTTATAGATACCTGAAATGGAATTTTCGCGGTTAATGAAGCTGGCCCCGGCGTTCATACGGGCCGCGCCCCAAGTGCGTTCGGTTTCGTAGAGCAGGGTCGCCTGCCCGCTCCAGCTCTCGGAATATTCATCGCCGAGATTTCGTGATTGCGAGGGATCATCCTGCATCTGCCGATAGGTCAACGCCCCTGGGAACTGGAGATAGCTTTTTCCTCCGGAGGCGCGCAGGGTTAGCGTGTCCGTGTCGTTCATGTACCATCCCGCACTGGCATTGGCGGTGGTGGATTCCGTCGCGGAATTCTCGCGGAAGCCGTCGTACTGCGCATGCTGTAAGCCCCCGAGAAAGTCGGCATCACCTACCCTTCCGCCATAGCTGGCCGAACCAGAATAATAGCCGTAACTCCCGACAGCTCCATCGATTTGAAGCCCGGCATCTTCGCCGCGTTTGGTGGTAATCTTCACGACTCCGGAGAGCGCGTGGTTGCCATAGAGTACATTTTGACCGCCGCGAATGACTTCGATTTTTTCAATATTAGAAACCGGAAGGGTTTGCCAGTCGATCCCACCCATGTCCGGGCGATTGGCCTTGTGTCCATCGACAAGCACGAGCACGCGCACGCCGCTATTGTCGCCAAACCCGCGCATAGAGAGCTGGCCGTCAGAGGCATTGCCGCCTTGCCCGCGCACCAGCATATTGGCCTCCTGTTCCAGCAATTGAGGTACGGCCACCGCACCCGACCGCTCGATCGCGGCGCGGTCGATCACCGTCACATCGGCGGCCACGGACACATCCATCAAATCCAGATCGTCCAGCCGTGGAGCCGAAATAATGATTACGTTGTTGGTTCCCGCAAAAGCGGGAGCCAACAGAAATAAACATGCAAACAGCCGGAACGACATGGGACCTTTGAGGGGCTAACGCTTTAAACGCCGACGAAAAAGAACCATTCCACCTAGACTCGAAAGCATCAGCATAATTGTGCCCGGCTCAGGAATCGCCTCTACGGTCAGATCGTCCATCGCAAAATAGGCTGGCGTGTTCATGTAGCCACCTGAATTATCCGTGGAGGAGAGAGAAAAACCCAACGATTTCACATTTTCACCCAGCGAACTTAGATCCACAAACTTCCAGTCATCCACGATCGTGCCGGTTGAACCAGTGTAGTCAGCTAGCATAAAATCAACAGCTTCTCCTACGCTCGCGCCGCCCTCATCAAACCCTTCGATCGTCAGTTTAAACCAATCGTTGCTGGCGGTGGTGAACGACCGGGCAAAGCTATCGCCGTTGAGCATACTGAGTGCGGTATAAGTGGTATTGTTAGCATAGAAACCCTGCACCATCGTCGCCACCGGAAGAGTGATGACCGAGCGAGAGGTGTATGGATTTGCATAGATGGCGTAGGAACCGGTGTCCCCCAGGCCCATGCCATCCCCATAGACGGCATATTGATTACCGAAGCCTGCGGTCGTCGTGTCGTTCACGCTCGAATAGGTCATTCCGTCCCATCCGGTGTATCCG
>JAOZSZ010000023.1 GCA_029939385.1 Pontiella sp.
ATAAAAAAGGTGACGGCTTCCGATGGCACGGTGCTTCAGGAATTTAAACCCCAGGAGCTGGGTCGGCCAATCAGCCCTTCCGCCGCCCGCCGGATGCGTAAATTGCTTGCTCGTGTGATCGAAGAAGGGGGGACCGGAACCAGGGCTCAGGTGGAAGGATATACCGTGGGGGGAAAAACCGGAACAGCACAAAAAATTAAGCCCGCTTCCGAGGGGGGCGGTTACTATTCCAAGAATTTTATCTCCTCATTTGTCGGTTTCCTTCCGGTCGAAAATCCAGAAATTGGGATCATTGTCGTGGCGGATGATCCCGGCCTCTATACGGAGTCGGGGCGGAAGATTAAATATTACGGGGGAACGGTCTGTGGCCCTGCATTCAAAAAAATTGCTGAATTTGCCGTGGGGTATTTGCGGATCTCTTCCGAAGGAAATCGTGTTTATGTTGCAAGGCCCGAATTATGAAACTTGAAAGACTACTTGAAGACATTTTAACGTTAAACATTAAGGGTGCGGTTAATGTTGAAATCGAAGGGATTACCTACGACTCACGAAAGGTGCGTCCGGGGGGGCTTTTTGTTGCCATTCAGGGTCACCAAGTTGATGGCACACAATATATAACGGAGGCCCTGTCGAATGGAGCGGTTGCCGTTGTGTCCGAAAATGATCTGTCTCTAGGAGCAAAGGTTGTACATCTCCAAGTGACGAGTGCCCGCCAAGCGTTAGCCCAACTCGCGGCAACATATTATGGAAATCTTTCGCGTCAGATGAAGATGATTGGTGTCACGGGAACGAATGGAAAAACGACCACCGCTTATATGGTTCGTGATGTATTGCGTGATGCTGGATTTTCTCCAGGATTACTGGGTACAGTGGCCTATGAAATTGGCACCCATTCAATTCCTGCTTCGCGCACTACACCCGAAGCCCCTGATATTCATGCGATGTTTCGGGAGATGAAAGAGGTGGGTTGCGACTGCGTTGTGATGGAAGTTTCTTCACACGCCATGGCTCTGGATCGCGTGTATGGAATTGATTTTGATATCAGTGTTTTCACCAATCTTACGCAAGACCATCTTGATTACCATCGGGATATGGAGACCTATTTTGCTGCAAAATCAAAACTATTCTTGGCACAAAAGGAGGGAACGTCTGTTGTTATTAATATGGACGATCCGTGGGGGCGTAAACTCCTTGAAGAAAGGAAGCTCAAAATAGGAGTAATAACCTATGGCTTCGAAGAGCAGTCTATGGTGCGGGCGTCAGATGTTATTTTGGATGCAGATAAAACATGTTTTCAGGTTTCAAGCCCATGGGGAGAAGCTCGGGTTTGCTTAGATCTGCTCGGGCGCTTCAATATTAGTAATGCGCTTGCCGCGTTGGCCGTTGGCGGATTGTGCGGGATTCGCTTGGCTGTGATGGTGAAGTCGTTGGGAAAAATCCAGCGGGTTCCTGGGCGATTGGAGTTGGTGCCCAATCGGCGGCATAAAAAGATATTTGTCGATTATGCTCATACGGACGATGCATTGCGGAACGTTCTTGGAACGTTGCGTGAAATTTGTAAGGGAAAACTATTCGTCGTTTTTGGATGTGGTGGGAATCGGGATAGAGGAAAGCGTAAGTTGATGGGGCAGGTTGCTTCCGCGCTCGCAGACTATAGCTTTATTACATCCGATAATCCGCGGAACGAAGAACCCGAAGCCATTGTTTCGGATATTGTTGAGGGATTTATGGATCCAGAACAATTCGAAGTCGTATTGGATCGGCGTGAAGCCATTCAAAAAAGCATACAAGCCATGGGGCGTAAAGATATCCTTTTGGTGGCGGGAAAGGGGCACGAAACGTATCAGGAATATAAAGAAACCATCATCCCATTCGATGATCGTGAAATAGTTAGGGAGATTTTAGGTTAATGTCTCAATTTAGTGCAGGCGAATTATCACAGTGGGTTTCCAAGCTTTGGAAAAATGGTATTCCCGATGTTCCAATCACTGGAATATCACAGGATACCCGCACCCTTAAACCCGGCGATCTCTACATTGCACTCGTGGGGGAGAATTTTGATGGTCATGAATTCCTGAAACAAGCGTTCGAAAAGGGAGCTGCCGGGGCACTGATTCAAGAACATTTCCAATGGGTTAAAAATCCGGTGCTGTGTGTTTCGGATCCGCTTAAAGGATTACAATCCATGGCCCAGAGCTATCGAAAAACGTGGATTGGCACGGGGGTGGGAATCACGGGCAGTGTGGGCAAAACAACCGTCAAAGAAATGTGTGCTGATGTCTTGTCTATGCGGGGAATGACACACCGCACCGCCGGGAATTACAACAACCATATTGGCTTGCCACTGAGTATGTTAGCAATGCCGCAGGATGCTCGCTATGGGGTTTTTGAGATTGGAATGAATCATGCCGGTGAGATCGCCTATTTATCCAGTCTGTTGCAGCCCCAGATAGCTATTATTACCGATATCGGAATGGCCCATCGTGAAAACTTTAAATCGTTGGAAGAAATTGCGCGCGAAAAAGTTCGATTATTAGAGCAGGTTCCTCGTCGTGGAAGGGTTTTTCTTGATCGCGATAGCGAATGGTATTCCCTCATGCGAGGGCACACGAGTGCTACGGTGGTAACCTTTTCTTTTGAAGGGGTTGGGGATTATGTTGGCCGGAAGATAGGCGCTGAAATAATGAGTGTTAATGGGTTTAATTATAGGATGCCTCTGCCGGGAGAGCATATTATGAAAAATGCATTGCGCGCTATTGCACTTGGGCTTGAAATGGGGCTCGAACCCGCAGAGATACAGGTTGGATTGCAGAAGTTTAAGCTTCCCCCCATGCGGTGGCAGGAATTGAATATGGGTGGCATTCATTTTATTAACGATGCCTACAATGCGAACCCGCTATCCATGCGGGCCAACCTTCGTACCTTCGCTGATCTTTCTGAAAAAGGAGGGAAGTGGGCGGTCCTTGGGGGAATGCGTGAACTGGGTGATTCCACCGAGGAAGAACATGCCGAATTGGGACGCTTTACAGATGGGCTTGATCTGGATGGAGTGATTACCGTTGGCGAGCTTGGGCAACAAATTGTGTGTAAAGAGACGATCCCATTTTTTCAAACAAGGGATGCAAAAGAAGCTTCACAAATTTTGAAAGAACATCTGAAACCGGGCGACCACGTACTGCTGAAAGCCTCGCGCGGAGAGCGGATGGAACAGGTGATAGAATATTTTAAGGAGAAATAGGAAATGCTTTATTATTTAATAGAACTCGAAGGATTATTTTCGCCGCTTCGATTATTTCAATACATCTCATTTCGCACACTGGGGGCGGCGGCGACCGCTTTTATTGTGTCGCTCTTAATCGCGCCGAGGTTGATTAAGCACCTTCGCATTATCAATTTTGGCGAGCAGAAGGAAGACAATCGCGTTGAGGGTCTCGATAAACATAATAAAGTCGGAACGCCGTCAATGGGCGGACTCATGATTATTATTGCTGCGGCGGGATCCACTTTGTTGTGGGCGATTCCTACCAATATGTATGTTCTGCTAACCCTTGGAACATTCTGTCTGATGGGTCTGATTGGCTTTGCTGATGATTATCTAAAAATTAAACGTAAAAATGGACTGAGTGCGAAGGTAAAGTTTTCTGCACAGCTCGTTTGGGCGGGCATTGTCTTTGCCGTGTTGTGGTCGGTGCCTGATCTGCAGGCGCGTACCCGCGATCTGATGGTTCCTTTCTTTAAAAATCCAATTCTTGATATGGGACTGATCGGTGGATTTATCTTCATGGTGATCGTTTTGGTTGGAGCATCCAATGCGGTTAATCTTACCGATGGATTGGACGGGTTAGCTATCAGTTGCTCGAATTCGGTAGTGATGGCCTATTTGCTACTGACCTATGTGGCGGGCAACTATAATTTTGCGCAATATCTTCAAGTTCCATTTGTGCTGGGTACGGGTGAGTTAACCGTTTTCTGCGGGGCATTGCTCGGGGCGGGGCTTGGTTTCCTTTGGTACAACTGCCATCCTGCAAAAATCTTCATGGGCGATACCGGAAGCCTGGCGATCGGCGGGGCTATTGCCATGCTTGCCATCCTTACCAAACAAGAGTTACTCCTCATCATTATCGGCGGTGTTTTTGTGATCGAGGCCGCCAGCGTGGTGATTCAAAGTAGTTACTTTAAATATACCAAACGTCGCTATGGAAAAGGGATTCGTGTCTTTAAATGCGCTCCGTTACATCATCATTTTGAATTTGTTGAAAAAGAGCGAGCGTTAGAACAAAATCGCAAGCCAGAGTTGGTTGAAACCGTCATTGTTACCCGTTTCTGGATTTTATCGATTATTTTTGCTCTCATCGGTATTGCTACGCTAAAGATTCGCTAATGGAAAAATATCATACAGCGTTAGTTTTAGGATATGGCCGTAGTGGACGGGCCGCGGAACGGTTGTTGCATGCGGAGGGGGTTACGGTTTGGGTGCTAACCGAAGAATCTGCAGGGCTCTCGGAAATAAACCAAGCATTGGAAGAAAACACATTTGATGTCTGTATTGTAAGCCCCGGATTTTCGCTTTCCCATCCTTGGATGACTGCCGTTCAAAAGGCGGGAGTTCCTCTGCTTTCTGAATTGGAGTTGGGGTGGTCTCGCCACAAGGGAAAGACCATTGCTGTAACGGGCGCAAATGGCAAGAGCACGGCCGTGAAGTGGATCTTTGAAATACTGCAATATGTGGGCAAAAAATCAGCGATCGGTGGGAATTATGGGGTTCCAGCTTGCGAGGTAGTGCTTGAAAATCCTGATTTAGATTGGTTGGTGTTGGAAGTCAGTTCGTTTCAGCTTGAAACGGTTCGAGACTTTCACGCCGAAGTTGCTGTCTTATTAAATATTTTCCCCAACCATTTGAATCGTCACGGAACGATGGAAATTTATCGGCGCACCAAGGCACGTATCTTCGGTTCTTCCTCCCTTTCTGGGGGTACGTGCTTGGTTCCCGTCGACCTTTTATCGCAACTAAAAGAAGACCTTGGCAACGCGGAACGAAATTGGATCACCTTCGGAGATTCGTCTGAAGCGGATTATGTTTATAAAAAGGGCCAAATTTTTAAGGGGTCAGAAGTTGTAATTGATTTGGTGGGATCCTTATTTGAGGGTCCCATCCTTGGGGGCTGTACTGGCGCGGCCGTGGCGGCGGTAGTCGATGCCTGCGGTATCTCGCGAGAGGTTGCTGAAGTGGCCGCTCAACAACTTAAACCTTTGCCTCATCGGCTTCAGTGGGTGGGCGAATTAGATGAGGTGACCTACATCAATGATTCGAAAGCAACCAATCTCGCTGCGCTGACCGCTGCCCTTCAGTCCTGTGGAAAAGGGATTCATTTAATTGCGGGGGGATTGCCCAAAGAGACGGATTATACTTTTATTAAAGAAATACTGGCAGAACAGGTGAGGAGCATATACCTTGTTGGCCAAGCATCTCAGGTCATGTACAAGGCTTGGTGCGAGGTTTGTTCGTGCGTGGAATGTGGAACGTTGGAGAAAGCTTTCAACTCTGCTAAAACCGCCGCCAATTCAGGGGAAACAGTACTCTTATCCCCCGGTTGTGCTAGCTTCGACCAATTTAGTAGTTTTGAGGAACGTGGGGAGTGTTTTATAACACTTTTTCTGACTTCGAATCAGAGTGGTGATGCTTCATGAAAAATAAGGCGTTCACAGATAGAGCGAAGTTAAAAAGGAGTTTAATTATGAAGGTTGGAGTAACAGTTTTAGGATTACACGTTGCCGCAGTATGTGCATTTGTTTTAATGCAAGGCTGTGTCACCACAGAATCTCAAGGTAGCGGTCGCGGTGCCGGTGCGCGACATAAGGGTCCGTGGAAGCACGAACATAAAGATAAACAGGTCGATCCCCCAGCGGTGGCTACAGATTCATATTATGCGAATGATGACCAAAGCACAGATTCGATTTATGACCCCGTGATTGTCGAAGGTTCGAGCAGCACGAAGGTTGAACCCTATGTTGCGCCAGTCACTTCAAGCACAGAAGTTTATATCGTTCAAAAAGGCGATATTCTTTCGCGAATTGCAGTGGCCTTTGA
Source organism: Pontiella sp. (assembly GCA_029939385.1). GTDB lineage: Bacteria > Verrucomicrobiota > Kiritimatiellia > Kiritimatiellales > Pontiellaceae > Pontiella. The sequence continues at coordinate 6,089 of JAOZSZ010000023.1, forward strand.
CTCCACCACAAAAAACCTGATTTCCATGAATAACCTCTCGAATCCGGATGTGCTTTATGTCGGTCAGGAGTTGCGTGTTCCTGCCGGACGGAAAGGTTCTTCAGTTTCTAGTACGACAACCACAAAAAGCACCTCAATCAAAAAGGGCGATTCATACAAAATCCAGAAAGGCGATACGCTTTCCGAGATTGCCTCGGCAGCCGGAGTGAGTATTAATGATTTGCGCTCCCTCAATAACATCAAGAACGATCAGATTTTTGCGGGAGAAACCATCGATATTCCAAGCTATGGAAAAGCACCCTCCGTCAAATCTACCCCCAAAAAAACCAAATCTACTCCGGTTGAGCCTGTAGCCGAACCTGCCCCCGCGCCACTGGCGGTAGCCTCTGTGGTGGAACCGGTTGAAACCACAACCATGCAAGTAGAGCATGTGGTGGATCATGTTGTTTATCCCGGCGAAACCCTCGATGATATTTCTCGTCAATATGGGGTGAGTAGCAGCGATATTATGCGCTTGAACAATATTTCCGATGCTTCGGAAATTAAGGAGAATCAGCGCCTGCGTATTCCAATCGCAGAATAAATAGAACGAGTATCCGATGCGTAAGACCTTATCGCTTTTTATTGGCATCGTATTGATACTCGTGACGCTTGGCATTCTCATGCTCGCCAGCGCTAGCTCAGAAAAATATGATGATGCTTCCTATTTCGTAGTGCGCCAGCTGATTTGGCTGGCGCTTTCTTTTTTTCTGGCTTGTATCGCCGCCCGTTTCGACTATCGATTTTATCGAAAACTGGCCATTCCTATTGCAGCAATTTCGGTCTTATTATTGATTCTTGTGCGCATTCCTGGCATTGGAACCATGATTAACGGAAGCTATCGTTGGCTCCGGTTCGGCTCCTTGACCATCCAGCCATCGGAGATTTCCAAGTTGGCCATTATTATGCTCTTTGCGTGGTGGTTAGCACGAAATCAACGGCGGATTGATGAACTCAAACGCGGCATTCTTGTGCCCTTCGGAATGCTGGCCTGTTTTGTCCTTCCAATTATTGTCGAACCCGATTTTGGCACCACTATGCTCGTTTCATCGGTGGCTGTTTTTATGATGTTTCTGGGTGGGGTAACGATTGCTCCACTCCTAGTCACTGGATTAAGTGGATTGCTTGGTGTGGTCGTTCTGATTTTCCAGAATCCGGAGCGCATGAGTCGTATTCTGGCCTTCCTCGATCCTCAAAAATATGAGCAGGACAAAGCTTGGCAATTAATTAATTCATTGCGTGCTTTTGCTGCGGGCGGTCTTTGGGGCGTCGATTTTGGGAATAGCATGCAAAAATACCATTATTTACCGGAGGCGCATACAGACTTTATTTTCCCCATCATTGGAGAGGAACTTGGGCTGATTGCCGCTTTGGTGGTCCTGCTGATGTATGTCACCTTGTTTGTGCTGGGCTTAAATATTGCAATTAATGCGCGAGATGATTTCGGCCGCTTTCTTGCTTTTGGGATTACTTTAATGATCACCATGCAGGCACTAATTAATTTTGCAGTGGTTACCGGATGTGTGCCTACAAAGGGGTTGGCTCTTCCTTTCATTAGTTACGGAGGCTCTAGTTTAGTGATTTCCGGCGTGATGGTGGGTATTTTGGTAAATATTGCCCACACAAGAATGCATGCACCCAAAAATAGGTTGAGCAATCCGTTCAAGGATCGTGCGCGAAAAGTTTAATCTAAGGTCGAAATTTTAGGGGTGGATGGCATACCTCTCTCAATAGAGAACGGAGTTTCTTTCGAATGAAAAATGAATATGAATTACTCGATAGTGGAGACGGAAAGAAACTTGAGCGTTTTGACGACGTAGTGCTGGAGCGTCCGTGCGCTCAGGCAGTATGGGCTCCGCAGAATGCGAATCTCTGGCCATCTGCGACGGCTCGGTTTGATCGTGTGGGAGGGCACAACTGGGAGGGGCGTGAAAGACTCCCGAGGGCATGGAACGTCGAAATCAATGGCGTGATAATGAAGCTTTCGGCCACCGACTTTGGCCATCTTGGGGTCTTTCCCGAAACCCGCCAATTATGGGAATGGATTCGCTCAACACTAAGAACAGAGAAGGAAAAAAAAGGGCGCGAACTAAAATTTCTGAACCTCTTTGCCTATTCGGGTGGCGCAACGCTTGCCGCCGCGCAGGCGGGTGCGGCATGTTGTCATCTCGATGCTTCAAAGGGAATGGTCGACTGGGCGCGTGAAAATGCCAAACTTAATCATCTGCAAGATGCTCCCATCCGTTGGATCGTTGATGATGTCATCAAGTTTCTCTCCCGTGAAGTAAAGCGCGGGAATAAATACGATGCCATCTTGCTTGATCCTCCTTCCTTTGGACGCGGCAAAAAGGGGGAACTATATAAAATTGAAGAAAGTCTGATGACCACCCTTGATCTCGTGCACCAGGTTTTGACCGACGACCCCAGTTTCGTTTTGCTCACCTCACACACCCCCGGATTTTCGCCCATCGTATTGAGTAATCTATTGCGACAATATCATGCGGGTGGTGTAATTGAATGCGGTGAAATGTTACTCTCAGGAAGCACTCAGGTAATGAATCTTCCAAATGGAAACTGGGCGCACTGGATCAATCGTTAATGGGAACAAATTCATATATTGCTGCCGACTTGCAACCTCTAATCCTTTTTGCGGATAACCATTTGCTGGCGGTCAATAAACCAGCGGGATTATTGACTCAAGATAGCGGCACGGGCCTCCGGAATTTGGAGGACTGGGCGCGCGAGTGGGTACGGGTTGATAAAAATAAGGACGGTAATATCTTCCTGAATGCAGTGCATCGAATCGATAAAGCGGTTAGCGGTATTGTTCTTTTTGCTCGTACGAGTAAGGCGCTCAGTCGCTTGAATGAAGACATTCGTAATCGAGAGTGCAAAAAGATTTACCATGTGCTCGTTGAAGCGGCTCCCGTAAAGCCCTCCGATGAATTAATTCATTGGCTTTTTCACGAACACCACCGCGCAAAAGTTTGTCGAGAAGGCCTGCCGGGTGCGCAACGCGCCATTCTTCGCTATCGAACCCTTAAACAAGTGCGCGATCTATTCCTTCTTGAAGTCGATCTTGAAACTGGGCGATATCACCAAATCCGTGCGCAGCTCGCCGCCATTGGCTCTCCGATTGCTGGGGACGAAAAGTATGGCGCAAAAAAAATCTTAGAAGAGGAAGGAATCGCTCTGCATGCCCGAAGATTGGAAGTCACCCATCCGACGCTTAAGGAACTCATCGTGATTAAAGCCCCGTATCCAGAAGGGACGGGCTGGTGGAGATCGTAATGGCGGCATGTTGCAGGGCATTAAAGAGGCCGCATAGTTTTATGCGGCCTCTTTAATAAACCCTGCTGATTAACTTTTATTAGCTATTCTTCTCCGCTTCAAACCACCGATAAACAACGCCAGCCAAGATGGCCCCTATGATCGGTGCAACCCAGAAAAGCCATAGTTGAGAGAGGGCCCAATCTCCCTGAAAGATGGCAACCCCCGTGCTTCTCGCAGGATTAACGGATGTATTTGTAATAGGAATACTAATCAGATGTATAAGCGTGAGGCCAAGACCTATAGCGATAGGAGCAAAACCTTGAGGCGCTCGTTTATCTGTTGCTCCTAAAATAATGATTAAAAACATAAAGGTCATAACGATCTCAGTCACTAATGCGGCCGTTAGGCTGTATCCCCCCGGCGAATGCGCTCCAAAACCATTTGATGCAAAGCCAGCCGTTACATCAAACCCGGCTTGTCCAGAAGCAATAACATAGAGGATAGCCGCTCCAGCAAGTCCACCGGTTACTTGTGCAACAATATAAGGGCCAAGTTCAGATATTGAGAATCTTCCACTTGACCAAAGACCAATTGAAACAGCGGGATTGAGATGACAACCCGATATATGACCTATAGCAAAGGCCATGGTTAATACCGTAAGTCCGAATGCTAAAGAAACGCCCAATAAGCCAATCCCAACCTCGGGGAATGATGCGGCAAGAACAGCACTGCCACACCCTCCAAGTACAAGCCAAAATGTTCCAATAAACTCTGCGCATAGTTTTTTTGATAATGTCATTTCTTGCTCCTCTATTTTTTTAACCTTAAAGAATAACTATTTTTTACATCAACGTCCAGAAGAGGAACCCTTATATAGTCCCTTTTCGAGTATCCAGTAAACTGAGGCCCCGTGATCCTGCCTGCCTCTCCCCCATGTACCGCAGGCGGCCCGCCTGCCTCTCAGGACGGGGAAAAGTATCCAGACTTAATCCTGTCGCCCCCCAGCGGGTGAGGCAATTTAATAGGTCGCAGGTGTAGGTATGGGGGGCATATCGTCGAGAAGGAAGGGGGCGCGGGGGAAACCAAAATGATGAAAAAAGAGGTCTGACCCTTTTTTGTGACCCTTTTTCTGTCAGCTCACTCGACTGGTTGGTTATTTCTTTTTTATGAGGCTGATCATAAACAGAAGAATGACTGCTCCCACAGTGGATGTTACAATTGGGCCAACCCATTCACCTCCGATTGAAATATCAAGGAGACCAAATAACCATCCCCCCAGCAAAGCTCCAAGCAAGCCTACGATTATATTTCCAACAAGACCAAAACCTCCTCCCTTGAAGAGAAATCCTGCTAGCCAGCCTGCAACACCACCTATAACTAATGCGATGACTATCTGTTCAACTTCCATTGTTTTCTCCCTTTGGTTATTTATGAAAAGCCAACGTTAAGCGTGACCCTTTTTGGAATCAGACGTTGACCGAATCGACGGGCGTTGTCCAAATAGGGTCTATGCACTGGTTAGCCTTTTTTTATTCTTTTTCCTGCTGTGATTAGTAACTGACGAATTCCCACACAACAAATTGTCCCAACCACTAATGCTCCATATCCAGATATTTTAATTTCTGTAAAATGGTTAGTTAGAGCTATTACAGCAATGGTCAAAAGTACTGAAATGAAGGTGATCATTTATCTCTCAACCCTGTGTTATTGGCATGTTCATCCATTTAATATTTATCGGTGGCTAACGTTACTCATGACCCGCTTGGGAATCCAACGCTGCCTTCAAAATGGGCGTTGTCCAAGTAGGGTCAATGAGCTGGTTGGGAATTATTTTACTTTCCGAGTTCTGGATTTGATTTGCTTTAAATCGTAATCACGAATTTTCAATTCATGGTTTGGGA
>JAOZSZ010000197.1 GCA_029939385.1 Pontiella sp.
TTTCGTTGACGAGTTCGAGCAGCTTGCGCTTGCTCATGACGGTGTAGGTGAGATTGAGGCGGGCGAATTCGATCTGCTGGGGCTGGAAGACTTCAAGGGTTTGGAGGATCCAGTCGTAGAGTGGGCGGTGGACTTCGAATTCGAGGGTACACATGGAGTGGGTGACGCCTTCGATGGAGTCTTCGATGCAGTGGGCGAAGTCGTACATGGGGTAGATGCACCATTGGTCGCCGGTGTTGTGGTGGGTGGCGCGTTTGATGCGATAGAGGGCGGGGTCGCGCAGGTGGAGGTTGGGGGAGGCCATGTCGATCCGGGCGCGGAGCACGCAGGCGCCGTCGGCAAACTCGCCGTTTTTCATTTTCTCGAAGAGCGTTAGATTTTCCTCGCTGGAGTTTTTGCGTCCGGGGGGTTCTTTGCCGGGTTCGGTGGGGATGCCGCGGTAGTCTTTGAACTCTTCTTGGGGGAGTTGGCAGACGTAGGCCTTTCCTTTTTTGATGAGTTCGACGGCGTAGGAGTGCATGGTGTCGAAATAGTTGGAGGCCCAGAAAAGATTTTTGCCCCAGTCGAAGCCGAGCCATTTAATATCGGCTTGAATGGATTGAACATATTCTTCGTCTTCGGCGTCGGGGTTGGTGTCGTCGAAGCGTAGATGGCATTTTCCGTTGTATTTTTTGGCGGTGCCGAAGTCGAGGCAAATAGCTTTGGCGTGGCCGATGTGGAGATAGCCGTTGGGTTCGGGCGGGAAGCGGGTTACGATTTCGGTACGCTTACCGGAGGCGAGGTCGGCATCGATGATATCGTGGATGAAATGAGTGGTGGTTTTGTTTTCTTTATTATTCATGGCGCTATAATCCGTATCGTGTGTTTCGTCTTCTTTTTACAATTTTCGGGAAACTGCGCCTTTTATCTATGATTCAGGGAATGACTTCAATCCTTTCGTGCGGGATTTCAATCGTTAAAATTTAGCTCAAAAAAACTTTTCATTTTCAAAGATTCTGGGAATATATCCGACCTTTTGAGAACGGCTCGATTTAGTGGAAATCGAAACCGGTTTAATTTTCGTATATTTAATATAATTCAAGGGATGCTAACTAAGGAGTTAACCGATCATGAGTAAAAAAATGGTAACTATTGATGGTAATACCGCGGCGGCGCATATTGCGTACGCATTTTCAGATGTTGCTGCCATCTATCCAATCACCCCGTCTTCGAACATGGGTGAGTATGCAGAAGAGTGGGCGAGCCAAGGCAAAAAGAACCTTTTTGGTAAAGAAGTCAATGTGGTTGAAATGCAATCCGAAGCCGGTGCGGCGGGTGCGGTACATGGTTCGCTGAGCGCGGGTGCACTCACGACGACGTTCACGGCATCGCAGGGTCTTCTGTTGATGATTCCTAATATGTATAAGATTGCCGGCGAAATGCTTCCGGCGGTCTTTCATGTTTCTGCTCGTTCGTTGGCGGCGCAGTCGCTTTCCATTTTTGGTGATCATTCCGACGTGATGTGCGTGCGTAATACGGGCTGGGCCATGATCTCGGCCAACTCGATTCAGGAAACGATGGATCTGGCAATTGTTGCGCATTTGGCCACCTTGAAAGCAGAGATTCCTTTCCTTAACTTTTTCGACGGCTTCCGTACCTCTCATGAGCTACAGAAAGTGGAGCAAATTGATTTTGAAGAAATTCAGGATTTGGTTGAGCCAGAATATATCGAGCGCTTCCGCGCCCGTGCTTTGAAACCAGAAAATCCAAATCTTAAGGTTGCTGCTCAGAATCCTGATGTTTATTTCCAAGGTCGGGAAACGAGCAATAAGTATTACGATGCTATTCCTGAAATCGTTCAAAGTTATATGGATAAAGTGGCGGCGAAATTTGGTCGTCAATATAACCTATTTGATTATGTGGGTGCGGCGGATGCTGAAAAAGTGATTATTGCTATGGGTTCAGCTTGTGACACCATTGAGCAGACCATCGAAAAGCTCAACGAACAGGGTGAAAAGCTCGGCCTCGTTAAGGTTCGTCTTTATCGTCCGTTCTCTGCGAAGGCGTTTGTGGGCTGCATTCCAGAAACCGCGAAAAAGATTATTGTTCTTGATCGTACGAAAGAGCCGGGTGCACTCGGCGAACCGCTTTACCTCGACGTGGTTGCCGCGCTGAAGGAAAAAACCGGCCTCTCCATTATTGGCGGCCGTTACGGTCTCTCCTCCAAAGAGTTTATGCCGCGTATGGTTAAGGCGGTTTATGATCACGCCGATAACGGCGCATGGCACGGCTTCACTGTGGGGATCAACGATGACGTAACCAATCTCTCCATTCCAATGGGTGAAGAATTTAATATTGAACCAGCAGATGTGAAGAGCTCGGTCTTCTGGGGTTTTGGTTCTGATGGTACGGTGGGTGCTTGTAAAAATACCATTAAGATTATTGGTGACAATACCGATATGACCGCACAGGCCTATTTCGTGTATGACTCCAAGAAATCGGGTGGGGTAACGGTTTCGCACCTGCGCTTCGGTGACAGCCCGGTAAACTATCCGTTTCTTATTCAGCACGCGGGCTATGTGGCCTGCCATAACGTCTCCTACATTGGCCGCTACGATATGCTCGGCGCGATTGAGGAAGGCGGTACCTTTGTGCTCAACTCCGAAATCCCAACGGCAGAAGTGTTCGAGCACCTCACAAAGGAAGAGCAACAGATCATCATCGACCGTAAGATTAACTTCTATAACGTTAATGCGCTGAAAATCGCCATGGACGTCGGCCTTGGTGGCCGTATTAATACGGTTATGCAGACGGTTTACTTCGAACTCTCTGGCGTGCTCCCTGCGGAGCAATCCATCCAGCTTATTAAGGACTATGCAAAGAAGGCCTTCGAGCGCAAGGGTATGGATATTGTTGAGATGAACTGGAAGGCGATCGACGCCTCCGTCGCCGCCATCGAGAAGGTTGAAGTTCCTTCTGTAATCACGAAATCCTACGAGCCTCTGAAGCTGCTTGCTGATGATGCTTCTGATTTCGCTAAGAATGTAATTCTTCCTATCATGCATCAAAAGGGAGATGATATTCCTGTTTCTGCGATGTCATTCGACGGCTTATTACCTACCGGTACTACGAAGCTTGAAAAGCGCGGGATCGGTCCTCGTGTTCCGAAATGGCTGAGCGAAAACTGCATCCAGTGTAACCAATGTGTGATGGCCTGCCCGCACGCGGTCATCCGCGCTAAGCAGATCGATCCCGCCGAGCTGGGGAGCGCTCCCGAAAGCTTCTCGACGCTGACGTCGAAGACGAAAAACGAGAAGGATC
>JAOZSZ010000024.1:0-4379 GCA_029939385.1 Pontiella sp.
CGCGGCCCAACTCCGTCACAAATTGACGGGCGGCCGCATCGGTTTCCAGCGCTTGAAAACGTTCCACCACAGCCCCGCAAGATTCAAGATGCTCAACCTCCGCTTTTTCCAGCGCCTGAAAAACAACGGCCTTGTCAGGCATTCGATGAATCCGCCACATTTGGCGACTGGCAGAAAATAAAAAGCGCATATTGGAGAGGTAACGAACAAATAACCGGCGGGGATTGTGGCAAATGCGCCAAAACCACTCCAAATGGATTTCTTGCAACCAAACGGGCGCTCGTTTTTGTTCCCCCGTAATAAAATCGAGCGAGCCCCCTACGCCCATGGATACGGGAATCTTCCAGCTCCGCACATGCATACTAATAAATTTATCCTGCTTGGGTGCGCCGAGTGCCACGAAAAGAAGGTCGGGCTTGGCGGCTTCTAGCCGCTGAAGAATGGCGCGATGATCCATCTTGAGTAGCGGCGCGAAGGCGGGGGAATAGGTTCCGGCCACTTTTAGATCTGGATAACGAGCCTTTAGAATCTTCATCGCTTCTTTGGCGACCCCATCGACGGAGCCTAATCCATAGATTCGAAAGCCCTCTTTCGCGGATCGCTCCGCCAGCATGGGTGTGAGGTCGCTTCCTGTCACTCGCCCCTTTAACGGCGGACCGAAGAAGGAGGAGAGCTTTACGATAGGAAACCCATCGGCCAGCACAAGATCGGCATCGATCAGCAAGCGTTGCACCTCGGGATCGTGCCAGGCCTGTGTGACAAAGTCTAAGTTGGCCGTGGCAATATTCGCCGGCTGGCCGGAACGCACGCGGGCAACCATCCAATCGATGGCCTCTTCAAATGACACGTTGTGGAATGGAACCCCAAAAATGGCCAAAGGAACAGGGGCTAATGCTTTATCGTCCATGACCCAAATAGTATAAATAAGGGCAAACAATTTCAAGCACTTCTCATGATTGAAAACACTTCAAAACCAAGAGAAACGAGAGCGTCCTTTTGCTAATCCCTGCTTGAGAGACCCCGCCAAATACAGTAGCTTCATCGCTCATTTTACAACCTCGGAAAAAACAATGAATTTGATTTTGAAAAAGATACTCGGCTCCAAGAACGAGCGTGACCTAAAAAAATTACAGCCGTTCGTAATGCGCATTAATGAGTTTGACGAAGAGTATAAGGCGCTGACCGATGAGCAGCTGAAAGCCAAAACCGATGAGTTTCGTGCCCGCCTAAAAAAGGGGGAGCCCCTTGAAGACCTTGAGTGCGAAGCCTTTGCTGTGGTTAAGAATGCGGCTCGGCGCCTATGCGGAACCCAGGTCGATGTGTGCGGCCATCCGATTGACTGGGAAATGGTCCATTTTGATGTTCAGCTGATCGGCGGCCTCGCGATCCATAAAGGGATGATTGCCGAAATGTCCACGGGAGAAGGAAAGACCTTAGTGGCCACCCTGCCCGTCTACCTTAACGCACTAACGGGTGAGGGCGCGCACGTGGTCACCACATCGGACTACCACTCGCAACGCGACTCCGAATGGATGGGACATCTCTATAAATGGCTCGGTCTCTCCGTCGGCTGTCTGAAAAATATGATGCCGCCGCCGCAACGCCGCGAAATGTATTTATGCGATATTACCTATGGCACCAACTCCGAGTTTGGCTTCGACTATCTACGAGATAATATGGCTTATCGCGCCGAAGATATGGTTCAACAAAAGGGGCATAACTTTGCCATTGTCGACGAGATCGACTCGATTCTTATCGATGAAGCCCGCACCCCACTCATTATTTCGGGGCCCGCGCCTTATTCCTCCACCCAGTATGCCGAACTCCAACCCGTCGTGGCCCGGCTCGTCAAGCGTCAGCGCGAATTCTGCACCCGCTTACTTAAAGAAGCCAAAGAACTGCTCGAGGAAAACGAGGAAGAGGAAGCCGCCTTACGGATGTACCAAGTTTTTGAGGGGATGCCTAAGAATAAGCAGCTCATGCACATGATTGAGGATGTTAAAATCCGAAAACTCCTTGAAAAAACACAGCTGCAAATGCTTGGAGATATGCGTAAAAACCAGGCGCGTGATCTACGTCAAGAGCTCTTTTTTACCATCGATGAAAAAGGCCACGATGCCGGACTCACTGAAAAGGGCTGCGAAGAGCTCAACCCGAACGACCCCGAAATGTATGTGCTTCCAGATATGATTTCCGCCATGGCCGAGCTCGATGGAAATACCAGCCTCTCTCCAGAAGAAAATATGGAAAAACGGCAAGCCATCCAAGAAGAGTTTGCTCTGCGCAACGAACGCGTACATGCGGTTGACCAGCTTATCCGCGCCTATAGTGTCTACGAAAAAAATATCGACTATGTGGTTCAAGATAATCAAGTGATGATTGTTGATGAGCACACCGGCCGCCTGATGGCGGGCCGCCGCTGGAGCGATGGACTGCACCAGTCCATCGAAGCGAAGGAAGGCGTGAAAATCGAGCGCGAAACACAAACCCTCGCCACGATCACCATCCAAAACTATTTCCGGATGTACAAAAAACTCTCTGGCATGACCGGCACGGCCGAAACAGAGGCCGATGAGTTCCACCAAATCTATGGCCTCGACGTCATGGTTATTCCAACCAACCGCCCCGTACGCCGCGTCGATCTTAACGACCAAATCTATAAGACCCAACGCGAAAAATTTAAAGCCGTTATCGATGATATCAAGGCCGCAAATGCCCGAAACCAACCCGTTTTGGTTGGCACGGTAGCCGTCGAAACCTCTGAGCTTCTGAGTCGGATGCTCCGCCGAGAAAACATTGTGCATAATGTCCTTAACGCCAAAAACCATGCCCGCGAAGCCGAGATTGTTTCGAATGCGGGACAGCCCGGAGCGGTCACCATTGCCACCAATATGGCCGGTCGCGGAACCGATATTAAACTGGGGAAAGAGGTCGTTTACCTGAAAGAAGAAGACATTAAATCGCAGATGTCGCTCACCACAAAAATTGATGGAACCCCGCTGGGAAAACTCCTCGAAGAGAAACCTTGCGGCCTATATGTGATCGCCTCCGAGCGTCACGAGTCGCGCCGGATTGACCGCCAGTTGCGCGGGCGGTGCGCACGCCAAGGCGACCCTGGAATATCGCGCTTCTATGTCTCGCTCGAAGACAACCTTATGCGCTTATTTGGCTCCGACCGTATCTCGTCCATCATGGAAAAATTGGGCATCGAAGAAGGCGAAGTTCTAGAACATCCTTGGCTCAATAAATCCATCGAAACCGCTCAACGGCGCGTGGAGCAACAAAACTTTGCCATGCGTAAACGTACGCTTGAATATGACGACGTCATGAATAAGCAGCGTGAAAAAATTTATGGGTTCCGCTCCGAAACACTACAAAGCGAAGATCCACGGATGCAGCTCTATTATGCCGTCGAAGAAGCGATTGCCACCCGAGCGGAAGATGCCATAGCTCTGAAAAATGCGGGCTATCACGAATTTATCTCCTGGGTTAACACCACCTTCCCTCTCGGATTACACGAAAGCGATCTGCCGGAGGAGAAGACCCTCAATAATCTGATCGATCTCGTTCTCGATCGCGTGAAACAAGCCTACGAACTAAAGGCTCGCCACGAAAATCCCGAAGCCCTCAAGCGCTTGGAGCAACAGCTCATCCTGCAAGCGGTCGATGAGCATTGGCAGGAATACCTACGTACCATGGATGCCCTGCGCGAAGGCATTGGCCTCGTGGCGTACGGCCAGCGCGACCCCATTGTTGAATATAAGCGCGAAGCGTATAACCTCTTTATGGATTTGATGAATCGAATCTATGAAGAGATCTCCACCTCCATCTTTCGTTCCGCCACCTCGGCAGATGCCATGGAAGATTTTTTCAAGTCCCTCGGCGGCATGCAGATCCATAACGAGGTCTCTGCCCTTTCCATCGCCGCCGGACAGAAAAACAGAGCCCCTGCCGGTGCGCCACCGCCCGGAATGGAGATTCCACAAGCCGCCTCTAAGCCTGCGGTTCCCATTCGGCGCGATGCCCCGAAAGTGGGCCGTAACGACCCCTGCCCTTGCGGGAGTGGCCGTAAATATAAAAAATGCTGTGGCGCGGAAAGCTAACCATCTTGGTGCGTGAACCTTCCCGAAACCATCCGCAAAACCATTGAACGCCACGGGCTGATTCCTGAGGGGAAAGAGCTCGTGGTTGGGGTTTCGGGCGGAGCAGATTCGGTGGCTTTATTGCGGGCCCTCCACAGGCTGGGAATCCGGCCAACCATTGCCCATCTCAACCATCAGCTTCGCGGGGCGGAGTCCGATGCAGACGAGCGGTTTGTTCGCGAACTTGCTGAAGAGCTGGGGCTTCGAATCGTTGTGAAGGCGGTAGAGGTTCAAGCG